>NZ_FWZU01000002.1:600000-795595 GCF_900177375.1 Desulfovibrio gilichinskyi
TTAATGTGCCAAGCGCAAGGTATGTGATTCCTGAAGTTTCATTTATAGGGGGAGCTTTTCTCAGGTTATACGCAGGAACAAGCACTTCTGACCGAATTGCTTTTGTAAGATTTTCCTGATCGGTCATTTTCTGAGATGCCAGAGAAAATGCTAAATGTTTCAAAATACGGTCAACTACAAACATGGATTGGGTTGCAGACATGGAATATTTTTTTTCAAGCGCATCGTTTCTGTTGAAGTAAAGCATCCATATATCGCGAAGAAAATATTGTAAGGTGTATCCAAGATCGCCCTGAATTCGAAGTGTTCGTCCGCTTGGTGTAACCATCATCTTATTACGAAGGAGTATACGTGTTGCAACCTCGGTTATTTCATTAGTGCTGAAGGTTAGATCTGCGGTAATGCTTTTTCCAAGGTTACCTTTATTTTGCTGTGTGAGTTTGTCAAAAGGTGGGCTTATACCTTTTCGCAGTGAATTGAATGTGCTCTCCATCGCATCAAAACCATTATGCCCGCCAAATAAAGGAATATACATTGAACCAAGGGTAAGCATGCTTAACAGGAATAATAGTGCGGATAAAATAAGAGTTTTTCCGGAGTATATCATTTGGCTGCTCCTTCTTTTTTAGCGGGTCGTATGATTTTGAAAATGTCCGCCAGAAGTGAGTAAAAGAGCCAGCTGCAAAAAATACTCATACCTATGATCATTATATATAGACCGCTTTGGTCGAGTGCTGCGGTTATATTAACGGGAATATCCGCGCCGGCTTTTCTGAGTTCTTCAGGTAGAGAAAGAACCCTGTTGAGAATTACAGAAATTACTAAGAGGGAAATTAGTCCTTTTATACGGTAAGGTTCAATAAATCTGATAGCTTTGCCGCCAAAATGAATTCCGGTCATTGTACCGAGAACAAGTCCTATCATACAGTATATATTTACAAATCCTTTGAGTCCGAAAGCACCGATTGTAAGAATCCCGGATGATGCAGCCAAACGTACAAGGTCTGTACCTGCCACCATTGCCGCCACGCATCCGAATCCTCTGGTCAGAATTGTAAAACTTAAAATTATTCCGCCTGAGCCTGTCAGAGCCATAAAAAAGCCTCCGACTATAGCAATAAGAAGTGCCGGAATTACAGGTATTTTAGAATAAGGCTTTTCGTCAGCAAGGTCTGTAATTTCTTTTGCAGCTTCTTTTGGATCAGTATCTGTTGATGCAAGGTTCAGTTCATCTGTTTCATCTTTTACTGTTCCCGGGAATTTAAGATACGGGGGAAATTTCATGGTCCTGATTGTTCGTGCTATTTCCCAAGGTTCCTCATCAGGAAATGAAATCAGTACAGATTTGTCTTTATTTTTGTCTGTTGCTTCATCTTTATTTGTTGCAGGGTTTGCAGCAAATACTCCTTCTTCTGTTGCGACCTGTTTGCTTTCTCCTTTTGCAGGGTTCATTTGCACGCCGCCGCTTTTCTCCTTATCCGCATTTTGTTTGCGCAGCATCGCAAGTGCATATTTACGTGCAGCATCACGAAAGTCAGGAACAATGATAAATGTGTATATTATAAGCCAAATGATGATCATGGAAGAAATAAAAACGTCATTACCTGCCGGATCAGCAAGGAATACACTTGTAGAGAGTTTGAAGCCGGCAATTCCTCCAAGTGTTGTTCCAACTGCTGAAATTGCGGCAAAAGGATAATTTATCCGCTTGTTGAATCCCATTCGAACAGCTTCAATTGTGCTGAAAAGGAAAAGTCTGAACATTTCCGAACCCACCGCATATATACCGGATATTCCTGCGCTCATAAGGGCCGGAACGACGATTAATCCTCCCCCGGCTCCGATTGATGAACTCAGCATTCCTGCAACGAGGCCGATTGCTGCGGATATCAAAAATCCCGGGCCTTCTCCGTCCGGAAGAATGTAAGGATTATTTGTGTTGCCGATGATGGCAGGAACTTTAAGAATGTCTTCGCAATTCCCTATAATCGGGATCAGCAAAGTCAGAAGAGTAAAGCTTAATATAAATAGATGTTTATCGGAAATGTATTTCATAGGAGTCCTGTCTGATCTATTGAATAATTTTGATAACTATAGGAATAAAATAACTTTTTATCAACTGAATATAAAATTTGATTTGTATATAGCTTAAAACTTGCACCGCCTGTTCTTAAATAGTAGTTGAATTGGTCCGAATTATTATAAAAAAGTGATTTTTGTATTTTATAAAATGGGGTTCTCATGACTAGTAAGATTGTTTCCATGCATAATGTTTCTCTTAACCTTGAGCAGGGACCCATCCTTCAATCAATAGATTGGGATATTAAAAAAGGAGAGCATTGGGCTGTGCTCGGTCCTAACGGAGCAGGAAAAACAACTTTATTCAGGGTTCTTGCCGGGGCGGTCTGGCCTGATGACGATACAACCCGTGAATATTATTTTGACGGCAAAAAAACGAATAGTCCGATTGATGCGCAAGAGCGGATATACATTGTTTCGCCGGAACAGCAGGACGTTTTTCTCCAAATGGGCTGGGACGTCAGCGGAGAAGAAGCGGTTCTTGCCGGAAAAGATAATACCCATTTTCTTTATAGACTTGCAGACGAGTGGGAATATGATGAAGCGAGAGCTTTGATGAAAACTCTCGGCATGGAAGATCTTGCTAAAAGAAGCATTGTTGCAATGTCCCGTGGTGAGGGAAGAAAAATTCTTATTGCCCGTGCGCTTATTGCCCGAGCTGACGTAATTATTCTTGATGAGTTTTTAGAAGGAATAGATCAGAAGTCTCGTGCTCAGCTTGTCGAGGCGATTGATGCTGCCGCCGCTGCCGGAGTTACAATTGTTTGCTCAGCCCACAGAAGCGAAGAACTACCTACATGTATAAATAAAACTCTTTATATCGCAGGCGGTAAAATTGATCACTGCGAAGACGGGAAGGGAAACGGGGGTTCCTGTATTATTGAAGCTGCTGCGGAACGTATTCCTCCGGCTGTAAATACGATTGAACCTGGCAAAACTCTTTTCAGGTTATGTGATGCAAGCGTTGTTTTTCTCGGTAAAACAGTTTTACATAATGTTGACTGGGAAATGAGCGGCGGGCAGAACTGGGCTGTTCTCGGAAATAACGGAGCTGGGAAGTCCACTCTTATACGACTTCTTTACGGTGACGCAGCGGCTTATGCGGCCGAGGAGCAGATGCAGCGACTGCCTGAAAAAGGTGATAATTTAAGCTCTGTCCGTGGTCGTATGGGGATGGTTTCCGCCTCGCTTCAAGCCACTTTCGGTGAAGCTGTCGGACGGCCTATCCGTATTTTGGATCTGGTTATTTCAGGTTTTTATTCTTCTGCAGGAGTTTATGATGAAATAACAGATGAATTACGCGCAAAGGCTTATGATTGGCTGAAATTTTTCGGTATTGAAAAACTGGCTGAGCGATCTACATTGCAGCTTTCATACGGACAATTACGAAAGGCTTTTATCGCGCGAGCTCTTATGTCAGAGCCGGATGTCTTGCTGCTTGATGAACCTTTAGCCGGAGTTGATGCCGGTTCGCGTAAAGAAATATCTGATTTGCTGGAATTGTTAGCTGCGGCGGGAGTCGCGATGGTTTATGTTACACATCATAAAGAAGAGCTGATCCCTTCTATTTCACATGTTCTGGAAATTACTGACGGGCGGGTTTCGTTCAGCGGTGAAAAAGACAAGTATTTTGCAAGGCAGAATGTATTGTAAAACTGGTATTACAGTTAATCAGCTAAAAATTTAATATAATAAAAAACGGGAGGATTTCTTAAAAGAAATCCTCCCGTTTTTTATTTGAAATGTTGGTAGCCGATTTTATTTCTTGACCCATCCGCGTGATGCCATACAATTTTCGTATGCTCTGTTTTCCAGCATGTATTCTTTCTGTTCCTGTTCATATGTTTTAAGAAATCTTAGATCATTTCCTGGAGCTGAACCGGTCACCTTTTTCGCTCTGGATGTACATTCTGTACGGTCTTTTACATATTGATCCCCCTGATTAATTGAGGGGTCTAAGCTGGGATTTTGATATGTAGTACACCCTGTAAAAAGAAGGAGCAGTACCAATATAAATGCGCGCATAAGTTTTCCTTATCAGGCTGTTACAAAAAAGCCTTTGTTTCGTAGATTCTCTTTATTGTAGGGAAAAAGTTCGCCGTCGAGCCCGATCATTGATCCTCCGGCAGCTTCAACAATAGCTTGTCCCGCGGCAGTGTCCCATTCCATAGTTGGGTTGAATCTGGGGTACAGATGGGCTTTTCCTTCAGCAACAAGGCAGAATTTTATAGCACTTCCGGCCGGAGTAAGTTTTGCAACATTTTTTGTGCTGAGATATTCTTCCAGCTCCGGCGAAGGGTGCGACCTGCTGCCGACGACTACAAGCCCTTCATCATTATCCGCAGGTTTGGTATGTATCTGCTCAGGAACTTTACCGTTTCTACTTACAAACGCTCCGGTTTCAATGCTTCCGGTATACAAAGTGTCACTGGTCGGCGCGTAAACAACTCCAAGTACAGGACGGTTATTGCGCATTAACGCGATGCAGACGCAGAATTCTCCGTTGTCTTTGATAAATTCTTTTGTCCCGTCCAGAGGATCAACCAGAAAGAATTCTTTCCATGCCTGCCGCTGCGAAAAAGGAATATCCGCTCCTTCTTCCGATAAAACAGGGATATCTGGATAAAGGATCGTAAGTTCCTCCATAATAACCCTGTTGGAGGCCAGGTCTGCTTCAGTCACGGGGGAGTTATCTTTTTTACTGCTGACTTTAAACCCGGTGCTGCGTACTTTCATTATAGCTTTCCCAGCTTCACGGGAAATTTTAGAGAGATTAATTATCATGTTTTTCATATGTTGATCCTTTATCAGCCTTTTTTATCGGTGTCATCAGCTCTTGCAGTAAGATTGCAGTAAGTTTTGACATATTTTGCATAGCTGATTAATTATGAACTATGAAAATTAAAGTAACTTGTTTTGGTCATCTTGCAACATTTCATGCAAGTCGTGACTATGTGGAAGTGGACAAAGGCATTGTTGCCGAAGATTTACCACGTATTTTAGGTTTTTCGGCAAAAGACGCTGCCATGTATTTTGTCGGTGAAAAACGGGTTGATCCCGAATATGAAATTTCCAGTGAAGATGTTATTAAAATATTTCCTCCAATAACCGGCGGGTGAAAAAGTGAGCATTGAAAAAGAAATTTCAGATAGATTGCAGGGGAGGGGGATTGAAAAAGAATTTTCACCTGACCTGAAAGTAAAAATTATTCCTTTAGCTGTTTCGCGATCTACTTCGGCTGAGCTTGGATTAGATCAGAATTTCGTTGAGCGTGTAGTCTTTAAACAGGGAGCCATGCCAGAGAGATATTCTCGAAACATGACAACATTCAGTCAGAGTGATCAGGAACATTTTTTCGAATCAAAGGTTGCAGTGGTTGGTCTTGGCGGCCTTGGCGGTCATTTATTGGAAGCTTTAGCCAGAGCCGGAGTCGGACATATAGTCGCGTGTGACGGAGATGTTTTCGAGCCATCTAATTTGAATAGACAGCTTCTAGCCACTGAAAGCTCGCTTGGACAGTCTAAAGCCGATGCTGCTTATGAGCTGATTAGAATTGTTAATCCTGCTGTTTTTTTAGATGTAAGGTCTGACTTTCTTGAAGGTGATCAGTTTGAAAATTTCATCAAAGGATGTGATGTTGTTGTGGATTGTTTAGGCGGCTTAGAACATCGAGTTCCGCTTAAAGATAGTGCCGCTAAACTTGGAATTCCTCTTGTTACCGCAAGTGTTGCCGGGTGGGCTGGAATTGTTTCAACTGTTTATCCCGGTGATCACTCTCCGGCAGATTTTTTTGGTGATAATAACGGTCTTGAAGAAACACTCGGAACGCCTATACCTGCAATTTTAACTGCTGTAGGTGTTCAAAGTGCTGAAGTTTTAAAAATCTTGAGCGGTAAAGGCGCTGGGTTGGCAGGTAAGGCTTTTATGTTTGATTTGTCAGGGCTTTATTTTGATGTTGTGACACTTTGATTCCGCGAAATATTATTTTACCATTTAGCTAACGTCTTAAAAGTTTGCTTTCTTCATTTCTTCAATTTTCAGCCCATATTCATATTTTAAGTGTTTATGCTAAATCATGTCTTGGGTAATCCGCTTCTTATTTAAACACAAAATCAATTTTAAGACTGCTCTTTTAGATAGATAATTATCTAAATTGAGTATTTTTTTCTGCAAAACATCAATTAATGTGATTTCACATATTATTAAATGTGTTTTTTGCATGCAATCATGATTTTATATTGTATATTTTTATTCAATCAATTTTATCAGAAAATAAGTTGTATTAATTTTTAGTGTAACTATACGTAAAATTAGAGTTTTATATTCAACTATCTAAGCAAATCTATTTAGAAAAATTTTTAATAATATAAAAATGGTTTATGGTCCGCAAATAGCTGAATCTATTAGAAAATATGCAAAAAATAGTAGACATAATAGCGTGTCAAATATAGATCAGTCTCCACATTAAACATAATGTTTCATAAAAATACATGGAGGCCATATGGACAATAAACTTGAAGAAGTTGTTACTGAGTTAAATTATATATCAGCAGCACTGGAATTTCTTGGAGAGGTTATGGAATGTTCTGAATCAGAAGGGATAAGAATTAATAAAGGCGGTGTTTCTTATATAGTTAAGATTCTCAGCCAACGTTCGTCCAAAGTTTCTGATCTATGTTGGAACATTCAGTCAGGGTGTGAAACTGTCTTTGCAGCGGATAACATTGAATCATGACGTTGCTGTTGATTATACTGTAGAATTATAAAGTACTATGATACAAGGTTCGGTAGTTGCAATGTTTTACTTAGCATGCGCGAAAGTTTAGCAGGTTCTTCTGATTATATCGCTTTTTTATGATTAATTATTAGATAATTTGTCTGAGTCGTAATTGTTTCGGAGGTAAACGGGTGAGCATTAAAGCACAAAATAGTTTGTCAGATGAAAAATCTCCTCTAATATTGGTTGTGGATGATTCCATAACCATGAGAAATTTTCTCACGAGAGTTCTTGAAGATGATTACCAAGTGGTGACTGCTTCTGACGGCCATGAATGTATCGATAAATATAAAGAAATCAGTCCAAGTGTTATTTTGCTTGATTTGCTTATGCCTGTAATGGACGGGTTTGATGTAATTGATAAAATTCGTAATGAACTTGGCGATCCGGAAGTAATTATCATTGTTCTCACAGGGCAGGATGAGCAGGAAATTAAAGCAAAAGCTCTTAATGCCGGTGCTAATGATTATTTAACCAAACCTTTTCACGTGGTTGAGCTTAAAGCACGTGTCGGCGTTGCAATCCGGCAGGTTATGCTTACACGTCAATTGCAGTCAGCAAATTCCAAGTTGCAAAAAGCATATGATATCATCGATGATGAAGTACGTTTGGTCGCAAGACTTCAGGATAAACTTTTGCCGACAAAAGTTCCGGTTATTGATGGATTAGAGATTAAAAGTTTATATAGACCGTCCGGACGGGCCAGCGGGGATTACTTTGACGTGTTTGATCTTGAAGACGGGGTAATCCGTGTTGTCATGGCCGATGTTTCAGGACACGGACCTCAGGCTGCCTTTATTATGGCGATTGTCAGAACTTTGTTTAAAGCCGACGGCTCTGAAGCACACGATCTTTCGCACAGCTTGTTTCAGATTAATACTCATTTGGTGGATCTGATCGGTGAGGACAGTTATTTTGTTACGCTTTTCGCCGCAGATATAGATTTTAATACTGGGGTTATGAAATATTTAAGTGCCGGCCATTGCCCCGCACTCATTATGCAGGACGGAGTTATGGGAGAACCTCTAAGGGCTCATGTGCCGCCTTTAGGTTTTTTCCCCGTAGACAGCACCCTCGATGAACGACATTTCAATACTTCATTAGAGTTATTTCTTTTCACGGACGGGTGTTATGAATGGCGGATGGGGGATGATTTTTTCACCCTCGAAGCCTTTATGGATATAGCAGGTAAACTGATGCGTAATGAGAGTTTAAAACTTGATGCTATTGAAGATATGCTGGAAAAAGAAACCGGAGTTCGTCCTGTTTTTGATGATGATGTTACCGCTCTTTCAATCAGCTGGAAAAAGGATGTGTGAAATTAAGCTTTCTAATCCTTTTTAGAAACATAAAATTTATTTTTTACTCTGGCTTGCAGCATTCAAGCGTATAAGAGCATCGAAACTTTCTTGAAGTGTTTGCTTTTCAGTGACCAACTGCTGCAAAAATACGTTAATAGCCGGAACCATTTTAATAGCGGTATCAATTTCAGGATTTGCGCCTGATTGGTAGGCTCCTATATTTACCATGTCTTCAACTTTTTTGAAGGTTGCAAGCTGTCTGAGAACCTGTCTGCCTGCAGTAATTACACTCTGCTCAGTGATATCACCTCTTACTCGACTGACACTCTTTAATACATCGATGCATGGATAGTGTCCCTGATCGGCTAGCTCGCGAGTGAGCACGATGTGCCCGTCAAGGATTGAGCGTGTTGCATCAGCTATAGGTTCAGTAAAATCATCGCCATCAACAAGAACAGTGTAAATGCCCGTTATTGATCCAAGCTGACTTTTTCCGGCTCTTTCCAGTAATTTGGGAAGCTGTGCAAAAACTGACGGAGTATAGCCGCCTCTGGTTGGCGGTTCGCCTGCGGCAAGTCCAACTTCACGTCCGGCCATTGCAAAACGCGTAACTGAATCCATCATCAAGATGACATCATTTTGTTTGTCGCGAAAATATTCGGCGATTGCCGTTGCGGTGTAAGCAGCTCTCATACGTAGCAGCGGGCTTTTGTCGGATGTGGCAACGACCAGAACTGAACGCGCCATGCCTTCAGGCCCTAAATCACGTTCCATAAATTCGACAACTTCTCGACCGCGTTCGCCTACAAGAGCAATAACGTTGATGTCCGCCACCGTGTAGCGGGCAATCATGCCGAGCAGTGTCGATTTTCCGACGCCTGATCCTGCCATGATACCGACACGCTGACCTTTCCCCAATGTGAGAAGGCTGTTTATAGCTTTTACGCCGACATCAAGTGGTTCATTGATGCGCGGTCTTTCAAGAGGGTTTGGCGGATCACGGTGAAGAGGGTTGAAACTTTCCGGGATAATCGGCCCCTTACCGTCAATCGGTTGCCCGAATGCGTCTACAGCTCTTCCGAGAAGGTTCATTCCAACGGGAATATGAGGCGGAGCACTGGCATTTTTGATCAGACATCCAGGCCCGATACCGTGAAGTTCTCCGTAAGGCATGAATAGACATGCACCGTCACGGAATCCGACAACTTCCGCGGGGATAGGTTCAACGGAATCTTCTCCCGGCATGAGGTGGCATACAGAACCAAGGGGAGCCTTGATTCCTTTACCTTCTGCAATCAGACCGACAACTTTTGTTATTTTGCCGTAAGAGCGGCAGGGATCAATGGTCGAGAGCAGCTCGGTGCACCCTTTCATGTCAGCCATTTACTTCTCCGGCTGTCGTTGCAAGCTGTTCAAGTATTTCCTGAACACCTTCCCAGCGGGAAGTGATAGTGTTATCGATCATAGCGTCTTCGGCTTCGAGTATAATTCCGCCATTATCAATGGCGGGGTCAGCTTTGATACGCCACTTAGAAAGGCCCGGATGGTTAGTCTGAGCCTGCTCTAGAAGTTCAGCGATAAGCTGCTGATCTACAGGGGAGACTTTTACCGTAAGCATAGTCTGAGAATCAATGCGTGACAGAGCTTCATCAAGAAGTGCTGCAAGGATTTCCTGCCTGCGTTCTTCCATTTCCACTCCCAATGCTTTTTCAATGACCATAAAAGCCAAAGAGATTACATCAGTGGATTGAGCCGCCATTACAGATTTCGATTGTTCTTGAATACCGGCTAAAGTCTGTCCGAGTTGCTGACTGAACCCGATCATATGCTGTTCGCCTTCAGCAGCAGCCTGAGTCTTCCCTTCGGCATATCCTTCAGTTTTTGCGTCAGCTTTTAGTTGTTCAGCTTCAGCCATGGCCTTAGCAATAATGTTTTTAGCCATATTTTGAGCTTTTACTTTAACTCTCTCAAAATATTCCTGATCAGTGTCTTTGTCCCACGTAGGCTTTTTTTTCCCTTCCATCTCCTGAATAGTCATTTCCTGGGCATTGTTATTTGAATCAAGCCCCATGATGACTCTACCGGTGTAGAATTTATTTTCAGCTTCTGTGCTAGACAAAGACATCTCCGGATCCTCTGCTTATCATTATACGTCCTTCGTCTTCTAGACGACGGATGCTTTTAACTATGTTTTGTTGCGCTGACTCTACATCTGAAAGTTTTACAGGTCCCATTATTTCGAGATCTTCACGAATCATGTTGGAAGCACGTTCAGACATATTCTTGAAGATAAGTTCCTGAAGATCATCAGATGCTCCTTTGAGAGCCGTGGTGAGTTCTTCGTTGGAAACTTCTTTCAGAAGTTCGCGTATTCCTCTGTCGTCGAGTCCTTTGATATCCTCGAACACGAACATGAGGTTTCGGATTTCTTCTGCCATCTGTGTGGACTCTTCTTCGATTTCCGAAAGAACTTCTTCTTCTGTTGCTCTGTCCACGGCATTGAGAATTTCTGCTACTGCAGGAACTCCGCCAACCTTCTTACCTTCCTTGCCGCCCATGGCGATAAGCTGACTCTGGAGCACTCTGTCAACTTCCATAAGCATTTCTTCTGCCACGGCTTCCAGTTTGGCAAGTCTCATAAGGACTTCGGCTCTGACTCCGCCCGGCAGACTGGAAACGAGATCCGCTGCTTTTTCGGGGTGCAGATGTCCGATAATCAGGGCCAGTGTCTGAGGATGTTCGTTCCTGAGAATCTGGGCAAGAATTTTCGGACTGACATTTTGCAATTCCTGGAATGGAGCAGGGCCGCTTTCGAGGTCGAGCTTATCCAGAATGTATTTCGCTGTTTCTTCGTCAAGGGATTTGCTGAGAAGTCTTCTGACCTGATCAGCTCCGCCCATAAGAAGTTCTGCGCCGTATGCCAGAGTTTCATTGAACTCTTTGAGTACTTCAAGGACTTGTTCCTTGGGGACTGAATCCATTTCAAGCATAGCTCTTGAAACATCAGCTATTTCCGGACGACTCATGCGCTTGAATGATTCCGCCGTAAACTTATCCCCGAGGGCAAGAAGTACTATGGCTGTTTTTTGATGCCCAGTGAATGGGGTTGACAATTTATGCTGCCTCCTGCTTCAACCATGACTTCAGAACCTGCACTGCCTGGTCCATATTCTTTTCTGAAAGCTGCAGAGCCTGAGCCTTGGCGTTCTCTAGCTTACGTGCCGTATCTAGAGCCTCTTCGTCAAGGTCGCTTTCATCAAGAGACAGTCTTTCAACTCCTTCAGGAAGTCCAGCCATTTCATCAAGATCCTCTTCTGCGATGCGAGGTTTGATGAGTGCCATCACAACCGGGCGTACTACAAGGATCAGGAAGAGGAAGATGAGAAGCCCGTTAAGGAAAGGCTTTCCAAGTCTTTGAGCGTATTCAAGCATGGTGCGCATGAGACCTTCGTCACCGAATTCGCCCTGAGTACCGAAGGTAATATTGGATACTTCCAGAGCATCACCGCGGGTGGAATCGTAACCGACCGCTGAGCGAACTAAATCTTTGATGCGCTGCATTTCTTCTGCAGAACGCGGAATGTAAGTTACTTTTCCAGTATCAGGATCTTTTTCGTATGTGCCGTCAACTAC
Organism: Desulfovibrio gilichinskyi; assembly: GCF_900177375.1. Lineage (NCBI taxonomy): Bacteria > Pseudomonadati > Thermodesulfobacteriota > Desulfovibrionia > Desulfovibrionales > Desulfovibrionaceae > Maridesulfovibrio > Maridesulfovibrio gilichinskyi. The sequence goes on from NZ_FWZU01000002.1 coordinate 611,791, forward strand.
AACTGCTACACTTAAGCGTTTGAGCTCGCCGACCGGGACGATTATCTGCTGTTCTTCTTTATTAATTTCATAGTTGGTTGTTTTAGTTTCACGGTTGGATTCCTGTGTTGTGGCTGTTCCTGTGAAACCGTCACCTCTGAAATTCGCTTCAGGAACTCCGCCGTCTACGTTGGCAGTACCTTTAGTCTGTTCACCGCTGGACTGTTCACTGCGTGCAACCTGGCTGTCAGGGTCGAATGATTCAGTTTTGATTGTGCGCTGTCTGAAATCGAGATCTGCATTAACTTTGGCAATAACTTTTTCAGAACCGACTATCGGCATAAGCAGACGCTGAATGCGCTGTTCAATTTTGTTTTCCATTTCAGCTTTATACTGAAGCTGGCTGGAGCTGATGTTTAAACCAAGTCCGCCATCCTCTTCCGGCTGATACAAAACCTGACCGCGCATATCTGTAATAGTAACATGCTCTTCTTTTAACCCTTCAACAGACATAATTACCAGATTCAGGACACCCTTAATCTGCTTGTCAGAAAGTTTTTCGCCGTCTTTGAGTTTTAAAACAACGGATGCTGAAGGAGCTGATTGTTCTTCAATGAATAAAGATTTAGCAGGAATTACCAGATGTACTCTGGCTCTTTCTACCTGAGGAAATTCGCTGATTGTTCTTGCAAGTTCACCTTGGAGAGCGCGCTGATAATTGATGCGCTGAATGAAGTCAGTCTGTCCGATTTGAACTTTGTCGAAAATTTCGTAACCGATTCCCTGACCGTGCATTGCCCCTTCACCTGCAATTTTAAGGCGCAGGTCATACACTCTGTCCGCAGGAACCATGATTGTGGCCCCGTTGTCCGTAATTTTATAAGGTTCTTTTGTTGATTGCAGAATGTCTACAACGCGGGAAGCATCTTCAGGATAAAGTTTAGTGTAAAGAACTTTATAGTCAGTCTGGTTGAGCCAGAAGACCATAAGAAGGAATGCGATTACAACAGAGGCTGCAAGACCTCCGATGAGAATCCGTTGGGAGACTGTGCGGTCGGACCAGAAACCTGTAAATTTAGCTAAGTATTCATTGATGAAGTTGGGCATAATCAAACTCCTAACGATTTTTCAAAAGGCAAGCAATAAGTGGTCCGACTTTATAAAAATTAATTATTATATATAGTTAAATGTTAAAATTTGGGTTGTGAAAACTGTTGTGACAAAAAAGTGTCTAGAAAGGCATTTTAAGAACTTCCTGATATGCGGTCATTATTTTGTTACGGACGGTGCTGGTCATGCTCATTGCCAATCCTGCTTTTTGTAGTGATATCATCAGTTCGTGGACATTTTGATTTTTGCCGGAAGCAAAATCTTCAATCATGGAATTTTTTTGAGTCTGCAGGTCGTTAACAGCACCCAAAGAAGACTTGAGTGTCGTTGAAAATGAATTTTCCTCAGGCTTTCCAGTCTTCATGACCGAGTCAAATTTCTTTTCAAATTTATTTTGGGTCTGAAGTGCGTTAGTGTAAGCTTGCATAGCTATGTTTTTGATGGCCATTTTCTCATTCTCCGTAATTTCTGAAATTAAATCTGTCGACTATCGTTGATATAAATTTGTGCTCAGTAAGAATTATCAGCCTTGACCGATTTTAAGAGCTTGATTGAACATTTTTTTTGCTGAATCAACTGACTGTGCATTCGCTTCGTAAGATCTGCTGATTGTGATCATGTTAACCATTTCTTCAATCACGTTGATGTCAGGGTATCTGACCATTCCTTTGTCATCGGCGTCAGGGTGGTTCGGTTCATATACTTTTTTAAACGGGCGTGTGTCGGCGACTATGCCTCTGATTGTTACACCGCGCAGTTGTTGATTCATTTCGCTGTTCATTGCTGTGTCAAACGGGGAGAGTAGAGGGGTAGACTCCATTGCAACACTTTTGCGACGGTAAGGTCCGCCTTCTGCGGTGCGCGTAGTTCTGGAGTTCGCCATATTCATGGATACGACGTTAAGGTACTCTCTTTGCGCCTTGAGCCCTGAAGCTCCCAGTTCAAGTGCTGTCATGAAGTTCATTATCTAGCTCCATCCTGAATAACTTTCTGCATTCCCTGGAAATTCTTGCTGATTATCTGGGTCAATGCATTGTAAGCCAAAGTATTTTTGGTCATTGTGACCATTTCTTTATCAATATCTACTGCGTTTTCACCGTGAACGACTCTCGGCTCAAAATTCGAAAGAGTCCTGCCGCTGAATTTGTTCGCTTCAAAATTAGCAGGAACATGCATTTTACTGGTTTTAGTCATTTTGCCTCTGGCATCTTTATTGAGAGCCTTTTGAAGGCTGTCTTCAAATTCCAGAGTCTTTTCCTTGTAGCCGGGGGTGTTAACGTTTGCCAAATTAGATGCGACAAGATTTTGACGCTGTAGTCGCAGATCCATAACCTTACCTGTTAACGCTATTTGGTCTTCAAAGAATCCTTTCATCTCTAGGTACTCCTGCAAAAAATTCCTGGTTCTTCCAAAGTGCGGAAGCCGATTACGGTATTAATTGTCTTGTGATAAGCAAAAGCCGTTCCAAATGCATAAAGTGTTTATATAGTTGCTTATTTTTAACTATATAAAGTTTTATACTTGCAAGAGCGTCGTAAAGCGGGCGGCTTTAAAACTTATATATATATTGATGCAGGTGGCATTTTTTGTCTTGGCACACCAGTTGCATAGTTTGTGGCAGGCCAATAATGGTCGAAAAAAAATGCCGTCACTCCAATAAAGGCGGTAAATATTTTCGGAGGGGATTATGAGTCATTTAGATTATGAAATTAACAAGGAACTCGGTGAGTGTTATCTGTTCATGGGCGAACTGGATAAAGCGGAAGATTACTACAAAAAAGCTGCCGGATCTAACGGTGTACATCCTGATCCTTATATCGGGCTTGCTACTATCGCGATTCAGCGTGGTGAGTATGATTCTGCCATGACGCTTTATAAAAAGGCGCATTCTGTTGAAGTTACCGATAAGAGTTTTGCCGGTATGGGACTCATTATGATGGAAACTGACAGAAAACTTGAAGCCTTTGCAAGTTTTTCTGAAGCCTTGATGATTAATCCGAGCAATATGGTTGCACTTTTCGGCATAATCAGAATTGGACACGAAGCTGAAATAGTTGACCAGGCAGTTCCATTTTTGGAAAACTATCTGGCAATTGATCCTAAAAAGCACGAAGTCCGCTACTCTCTTGCCGGTTGTTTCATTTGTATGGACAAGAAAGCAGAAGCTATTGAACAGCTCGAAATGATTCTTGAAATGGATCCTGCAAATGTTGAAGCAAAGGAACTGCTGGAGCAGATTTAAGCTCTGCGGCACCTTTCCATAAAGATGACTCCCCTCCAGGTTGGTCCCGTTCTTAAGTTAATGATAATTTAAGAACGGGAGCCGATACTGATAAAATGTAGAAGCGGGAGCTTGCCTTTGGATGATAAATCCGGCACAACTCCACAAAAACAATAGCGGGAGAAGTGTTATGGATATGTTGCCTATAAAGCGCGGAATACTCAGTGTTACTGATAAATCCGGACTTGCAGAATTTGCGTCTGAACTGGCTGGTTTCGGTGTAGAACTTATAAGCACCGGTGGAACCAGAAAAGCTCTTCAGAGTGCTGGACTTACTGTTAAATCCGTAAGTGAAGTTACCGGTTTTCCTGAAATAATGGGCGGACGCGTCAAAACTTTGCATCCTAATGTGCATGGTGGAGTGCTTGCGGATAAGGATAATCCTGAACACATGTCTACTCTTGATGAACATGGAATCAAGACGATTGATATGGTTTGTGTAAACTTATATAATTTTGCCAAGGCTGTCAGCGAAGGACAGAATCTGAGGGACGCTGTTGAGCAGATCGACATCGGCGGACCTACTATGCTTCGTGCTGCCGCAAAGAATTTTCATTCCGTTCTGGTTGTCCCAAGCCCCGTGCATTACCCCCGAATTTTAGATGAAATGAAGCAGAATGGCGGAAAGATATCTTTGACACTTAGAAAAGAGCTTGCTGCTGAAACTTTCGCGCTTGTTTCACAATATGATTCTATGATAGCCAAATATCTGGCAGACCACGACGCGTAAATATTTAAGCGGAACGGCAGAATTCTGACGTTCCGCTTTCACTGTTCAAATATCCTGCGGGATAAAGGAAGATGCTGTCATAGCTCTTAAAGTAAAAGGAAATACGCAGGGTTTAAAACCCAGCGAAGTCAAACGGATCAATCGTCTTGCGGAACGCAGTTATAGTGATCCGTGCGGATACTCCAATGAACAGGCCCGTGAACTTTCGATTCTCAGTAACGAGATAGGAAGACAGCTCGGTTTGCTTGTGAACCGGCAAGGCCGTCCTGAGATGATTCTTGTCGGCGATCCTGCCTCGATTTATATTCCTGAATTGCCTAGGGCCAGACAATCCGAAGGACGATTGCGCGGACTCAGGCTGCTTCATACTCATATATCCGGGGAAAATCTTTCCGAAGAAGATCTCATGGATATGGTCTTTCTGCGTCTGGACAGCGTCACGGTAATTGTTTCAGATTCGCATGGCGATCCTGATTTTGTTCAATACGGCTACCTGCTTCCACCCGGATCAGGTGAGAAGGCATATGAACAATTACCTCCTGTTCGCTGGGATACAGCGGATATGGATCTTCCGGCGCAGGTAAAAGCCCTTGAAGATGAGTTCAGCCGCGCTGATAAAACCCGCGATACTGCTGACAAGCGTGAACGGGCAATTGTTGTCAGCGTTTCACAGGATTCTAAGACTGTACAGGATCGTTCTCTTGATGAACTGGTGGATCTTGCTGATACAGCAGGTCTTAAAGTCGAAGGAAGAATGATTCAGCGTATTCGTCAGATTAATCCCAAATTTATTATGGGTAAGGGAAAGCTTGCAGAACTTGAAATTCTGGCCCTGCAGGCTGACGCAGAAGTTATTTTGTTTGATCAGGAACTTTCTGCCGCGCAAATGCGTAACCTTGCCACTATCACTGAGCGAAAAGTCTTGGATCGCACACAATTGATTCTTGATATTTTTGCTCAGCACGCCACGACAAAAGCCGGCAGGTTGCAGGTCGAAATGGCGCAGCTTAAATATTTGATGCCGCGCCTTGTCGGAAAAAATAATGCCATGTCACGTTTGATGGGTGGTATCGGTGGACGAGGCCCCGGTGAAACAAAGCTTGAAATTGACCGTCGCCGAGTTAAAGATAAGCTTACAAAACTCGGGGATGAACTGAAAAAAGTCAGCAAGCAGAGAGGGTTCACCCGCGACCGCCGCGCCAGAGCAGGTGTTCCGGTTGTTTCTCTTGTGGGTTATACCAATGCAGGAAAATCCACGTTGCTTAATACTTTGACAAACAGTGTGGTGCTTGCGGAAGATAAACTTTTTGCAACTCTTGACCCCACAAGTCGGCGTATCCGTTTTCCTAATGATCAGGAGCTTATTCTTACTGACACCGTCGGTTTTATTCGTGAGCTGCCTAAAGAGCTGAAAGAAGCTTTCAGGGCTACTTTGGAAGAGCTTGAAGCCGCAGATGTTCTGATACACGTTGCGGATGTGTCCCATCCTGAAGTGGAAGAGCAGATTGAAGCGGTTGAAAAGATTATTGCAGATATGGAGATGAATGAAATCCCCATAATCCTGGTTTTGAACAAATGGGACAGAATAAGTGAAGAACAGCGTGAAATTGTGCAGAATTCTTTCCCTCAGGGAATCCCTGCCAGCGCACTGGACCGTCAGTCTCTGCGTCCTCTGGTCGAACTTGTTCTTGATAATTTAGAAAAACTGTCAAAAAAAGTCAGATAAATCGGCATCATTTTTTTGCTGATATATTAACATCTTATTGTTGATAACGGCCCTCCTCTATATTCTGAGGTGGGCCTTTCGTGTTTTATGTGGTATAGTTATACAATAGTTGAGTTGTTTTTTATTAACGAAATGACTTTTGGATAATTATTTTTTTGTTATTCCTTGTGCATTAGTGTGAAAAACTCTGTTGCAAGTCATATATGAATTTTGCTAAGGCTATCTGGTCCCGAAGGGATAGAAAAAATATCACTGGCTATGTGCTGTGTGATGGAGGAAGCTGTGGCTAAAGAAGAAGCCATTGAAGTTGAAGGTGTAGTGCAGGAAGCTCTGCCTAATGCCATGTTCCGTGTTGAACTTGAGAATGGACATATTATTCTTGGGCATATATCCGGTAAATTGCGTAAGTTTTATATTCGCATTTTACCTGGAGATAAGGTTAAAGTAGAACTTTCCCCTTATGATTTAACACGTGGGCGTATAACTTTCAGGATGCGCTAAATTTTGTTTTAGTTTTGATCCCTGTTCTAAATCCTGAGTACATGGAGTGATATGAGCTCGAAAGGCATTGTAAGCTGGTTCAACGAGCAAAAAGGGTTCGGTTTTATCATAGATGAAGCCGGGCGGGATGTGTACGTCCATTACTCCGAAGTAATTCGTGACGGGTTCAAAACTCTTAATGTCGGTGAAAAAGTTGTTTTTGAGCTTATTGATGATAGTCTTGCTCCGAAGGCTGCTTCTGTACGGATTTTGAATTATTAGATTGGAATATGAAAGGCCCGCTTGCTGTGATAACAGACGGGCCTTACTAATATTATTTCAAGTTTGCGACAAGTTCTCTTTGACCTGCCTAGTTTTTTGTCGGTTCTAAAACCGCATCGATATTTATTTTGCGGGAAGTTAGTTTCCCGTCAATTATCTCATGTCTTGTCATCTGCCAGTCCAAATGATCTATAAAATCGACCTTAGCCCATGCTGTTTTGGGAAGTCTTTTGACCAGTTCTTCTAAAAAATCATCTATATCTATATAATGACCTTCATAATCGACATTAAGTAAATCGTTTTTATAAACAATTTTATTAAATGGGATTTCATCTTTAATCTCATCAAAATCTTTTTGCGAAAGTCCCTGTACATCTCCGTAAACTCTGACAGCTTCCATTATATAAACTCCGTTATCTTGGTATAAATTGGGATCGCGTCCAGAAAAGATAAAATGATCAATTTATCATCTTATTATATCTGATTATTAGGTAATCTTTAATTAAGCATTATTTTTTGTAAGAAAAGTGCCGGTGTATAAAAAAAGATTCACTCCAAGAGTGAATCTTTTTAATAAAAATGGAAAAAATAGAAAATCCGAAATGGTTATGGTCTGACAGCCTCAATTAGTTTAATCGCTTTTTCAGGCAGTAAATGAAGGTCCGGTTTTGACACTTGCTCATTAGCTCCTACCGAGTCTCCCTTATGTCTTAGCTCCTTGGTAATGATTGAGGAATATAATATAACAGGCGTTTCTTTAAAGTCCGCGTCCTCTCTGATCCATTTAGTAAGACTGAATCCGTCCATAAGGGGCATTTCAATATCTGAGATTATGATTTCCAGGTAATCTTTTATGGGGCGTTTTTCCTTGTGAGCGATATCTTTAATTTTTTTCAGAGTATTTAGAGCTTCTTCGCCATTGTGGACGATAGTATGCCTGAAATTGGCGGAAGTAAGAATTTTGTCCAGCATAGCACGGATAGTCGGGGAATCATCACAAACCAGAGCTGTATATGCCTCTGAAGCCACCGCTGACGGTTTCGAAAGATTCCCGCCCAGAGTCGGGTCAAGATCTGCCAAAATACTTTCAAGATCCAATAGCTGAATAAATCTGTCTTCACGCTCAACTATACCTATGATACAACTCTCATTAAAGCTGCTCATAAATTTATCAGGCGAAAGAACCTGCTGCCAGCCGACTCTATGAATTTCAGTTACACCGCTTACTTGAAAACCCGAAACCGTCTGGCTGAATTCAGTTACAATGACGATGTCGTATTTCTGGTTGTCTTTTTTAAGTCCAAGCCATACGGCAAGATCAAGGACGGGCAAGATATGATTCCGCAGAGGGATTGTTCCCATAAAGCAGGGATGCTCCGCGGATTCAGGGTGCTCAAGGTTCGGACTTTCAATCACTTGCATAACCTTGGCTACGTTGACTCCAAAGTGACATCTTTCTGCAGGGCCTGAATCAGATGCGGGTATATCTATATAAAATTCAAGGATCTCAAGTTCGTTGGTCCCTGTTTCAAGTAGAATTTCGTTTTTTGCCATTTCAAAGGCTCCAGCTTTTAAAGTATGAGCAATAGATGCTCAAGTAATACGTGACAGTCATCCGATTTCAATAAATTACATCAATAGAGTTTGAAGGTCTATATTTTTTGAGATATAAAGATATAGTGAGTTAAACAATAAAATCTTTACAAATTTTTATTATCGGGTTTAATTCAAAGTATAGCAAAAAAGGTGGACATTATGTATAAAATACTGATTGCTGAAGATGATAGGATTTCTCAGAAACTGGCAGCACGATTTGTAGAAGGAATGGGACATATTCCGTTTATCAGTCCGCATGGTAAGCACGCGTACGAAGCATTAAAGGCTGAGAATGAATTTGATGTGCTGATTACAGATTATATGATGCCGGAGATGGACGGAAGGCAGCTTATTCAAACGCTCCGCGGTGATTCTAAGTTTATGAAGTTACCGATAATTTTGATGTCGGCGGTAGTAGGTGTTTCAGATATTTCTAGTCTGCTTGAACTTGGAGCTACGTATTTTTTGACAAAGCCGATTGATAAAAATGAATTTGAAGAAGTTGTTAAGCGTTGCCTGAAGTAGCTGTTAACTATTAAATATTATAGTGCCTTATAGCGTAATGAAGTTTTATTTAGCGGATTCCGAGATTTAATCGGGGTCCGTTTTTTTGTTTGTAAAATTAAGAGGTCACTACGGGGTTGTTACGAATCCAGATTGGGTATAATGAACTCCTAAGATTTTTTAAAAGTAAGGTTATATTTTAATTGTATTTAATATTACCTTAAAACGTTAATATGGGGGGTGCGCCTTGTCCCTGAAAGTTTTAGAGCAATTTAAAAATCCAGAACTTTGTAAAGAAATTCTTGATTGCCTGAATAAAGAAATTGAGAAAGAAATACGGTTCATGGAAGTCTGCGGAACTCACACTGTAGCAATTTTCAGGAGCGGGCTTCATTCTGTTTTACCTGAAAAGGTTATTCATTTGAGCGGTCCGGGGTGCCCGGTATGCGTTACTCATGAATCAGAAGTTAACGCTTTTTTGGATCTTGCAGGTAAAGACAGGGTTATCATCGCCACTTTCGGAGATCTGATAAAGGTTCCGGGGAAGAACGGGCATTGTCTTAAAAATGCTCAGGCAGACGGTGCAAGGGTGGAAATTATTTATTCACCTTTTGATGCGCTTGAAATAGCCCGCGAAAATCCGAATGATACGGTTGTTTTTCTTGGGGTAGGGTTTGAAACCACCGCTCCGGCCATAGCCGCAACGGTTTTAATGGCAGCAGAGCAGAAGCTTGATAATTTTAAGGTTCTGTCTTTTCATAAACTTGTTCCTCCAGCTCTTGATGTCCTGATATCCGATCCTGAAACAAAAATTGACGGCTTTCTGCTGCCCGGTCATGTTTCAACAGTTATCGGTATTCATCCTTATGATTTTATCGGTGCTAAGTATGGCAAACCTGCTGTTGTTGCAGGGTTTGAACCTGTAGATATCCTTTTAGCCTTACTTCAGATGGTTCGATCCAGAAAAGAGGCGCATCCAAAGGTCGTCAATCAGTACCAGCGCGGTGTTTCTGAAAACGGCAACCCAAAAGCTGTTGAAGTTATGTATCAGGTTTTTAAACCGGCTGATGCATTATGGCGCGGCATCGGGATGATTAAAGGCAGCGGTCTTGAGTTTGCAGATAGATATGAAAGCTTCGATGCTAAAAAAGTTTTTGATCTTAAAATCGGAGAATGTCCGGCTTTACCCGGTTGTAAGTGCGGAGAAGTATTGAAAGGGAAAATGACTCCAGATCAATGCCCTCTGTTCGGGAAAGCCTGTAATCCCTCTTCACCGGTAGGTCCTTGCATGGTTTCAACCGAAGGCAGTTGCGCCGCATACTTCAAATACAAAGTAGATTAATATGTCCTCAGATAAAGTTTTACTTGATTACGGTTCTGGCGGAAGAGCTTCCCAGAGACTTATTTCAGAGCTCTTCATTAAACATTTTGCTAATCCTGAACTTGAACGGCTTAATGATGCTGCCGCATTTAAAATTGACGGCAAAATTTCCATGAGTACTGACAGCTTCACGGTTGATCCGATATTCTTCCCCGGCGGAAACATCGGTTCTCTTGCTGTGCACGGCACAGTCAATGATGTGGCCATGCTCGGCGCAATTCCTAAGTATATGACTTGTGCCTATATTATCGAAGAAGGTTTTCCAATGGCAGATCTTGAGATAATAGTTAAATCTATGGGAGAATCAGCCAGAGAAGCCGGAGTGGCAATCGTTACCGGTGATACTAAAGTTGTTCCTAAGGGAGCTGTTGATAAAATATTTATCAACACGACAGGAGTCGGCCAGATTGTTGCGGATCCTATGCCCAGCGGAGACAGAGCTGCCGTTGGTGACGCTGTTCTGATCAGCGGAACGATGGGGGATCACGGTTTGACAATTCTCGGAACGCGCAAAGGGCTTTCTTTAGAATCAAATGTTATGAGTGATTGTGCGTCCCTTAATCATCTGCTTGTTAAGCTTGTGCAGGAAATTCCTGACATTCATGTTTTCCGTGATCCTACGCGCGGCGGGCTTGCCACAACGCTGAACGAAATTACAACCGCTTCAAATGTTTGCTGTGAACTGGAAGAATCTTCAATTCCGGTTAAACCGGAAGTTGTCGGAGGTTGTTCTTTCTTAGGACTCGATCCTCTTTATCTCGCAAATGAAGGTAAATTCTTGTGTATTCTGCCTCAGAAATACGCCGAGAAGGCCCTTGAAATCATGCGTGCTGATAAACTCGGCAAGGATGCTTGTCAGGTCGGGACTATCACCGATGCAAATCCAGGAAAAGTCATTCTCATAACTCCGTTAGGAGGAAGGCGTCTTTTAAATATGCTTGAAGGTGAACAGCTGCCTAGAATCTGCTAGTATATTTCTCATAGATAAGTTTTATTAAAACTCCGTTTCTTAAAAAGAAGCGGAGTTTTTTTGTGCAACAGAAAATGGTGAAACATAAAAGATAATGTGCTAAGAATTAAGTAGCAAAGGAGTAACCGTGGAAAATCTGACTAACGAATGCCTGATCTCTATAGATAAAATATTAGATGATGAAAGTATCGAGGTTTATTTTCAACCCATACTTTCTCTGGAGTCTAAAGGTATTATCGGTTTCGAAGCCTTTTCACGTGGAGTTAATGAGGCGGGGAAAACAATTGTTGAACCGGTATGCATGTTTAGTTCTTCGCTACCGCCGGAAACGCAACTTAAAGTTGAAAAGTTGTGTGTGAACAATATTTTGAAGTCTTTTAAGAATATTCATCTAAAATATAAAAATATGATTCTTTTCTTGAACGTAAACAGCAATGTTTATAATCTGCCTGAAAATGAGAAACAGTATCCGTTTAAGACTCTGGAATCATATAATTTTAATCCCCGTACAATCGCATTTGAATTTGAAGTTTCTCAACTTGAAAAAAAAATACCTCTCAGCCTGATAGGTTCATTGCAGAAAAGCGGTTACAGAATTTCTCTTGATAACACCCGTGTAAGTTTAGCTGGATTAGAAGTTGTTTTTAAAATCCGCCCGGATTTTGTTAAGCTTGATAGGTTTTTTTTCGGGGGAATTGATAAATCAAATCATAAGAAAAACATGGTCAGGGCTGCATCTCTTATTTTTGAACAGGCAGGTGCGATGCCTGTTGCCAAGGGTGTTGAAACAGAAGCGGAAGCTCTCGCTCTGGCAGAATCAGGTTTTTATCTTCAGCAGGGTTTTTTTTATGCAAATGACAGTAATGGTGAAAACGGTTCCGCAAGTTTCAGTGATAAAATAGCAAAGCTGAATTCTGATTTCAGAGCTGTTAATATTGCAAAGTTTGATGAATCCCGTGAAAGATTCGCCCATTTTCATCTTGTCTTAAAAGGTACAGTGTCAAAACTGCAACAAGAAGAACTTTCAGGTCTGAATAATATTCTTAAAGAATTGGTAAAAAAAGAGCGGGATATTGTATCAGTTTTTGTTTTAGATGCTTCCGGCAAGCAGGTTTCGCAGCGTTTTGTAGGCAGATCAGGAGATCTTATAGGGCGGACTGTGGAAATGTCCGTTACCGGTAGTGACCACAGCCATGAAGATTATTTCATGTATTTAAATTCAGGGCTGGAGAAAGTTGCCGGAATTAAGCAAATTTCTGCGTTCTGCCGTGAAGATTCGAGATATATTGCAGGATTTTTTTACAGAGATGACGGGAGGCGGGGATTAATCATGGTCCTAGAGTATCTGGATAAATCCCAAAAAGATGATTAATTTTTAACAGCAAGAGACAGTATTCTGTTTCTCTGCCGCTTTTCCTGAAATTTTTTGAAGGCTTCAATTGATTTAATGATCCCTATTACTTTGTTTTCGCTGTCTATAACTGGAAGGAAAGATACTCCTGTCCTTTCAAAAAGCATCAAAGCTTCTTTTAAATTAGAGTTCTGTGGAACTGATACAATTGTTCTGTTCATGATGGAATCGACAATTGCAGGAAGTTCCTTCAGGTAATTTTGATCTTTAAAGTACGGGCGCATGTCTCTAAGCGTTAGAATTCCTTCTATCTTTTTATCATCGTTTAATACCGGAAAGTGAGGAAAAGGCGAACTGAGGACCATTTCCATTGCTTTGCTCAGTGGATCAGACATCTTCAAAGTGTCAAAATCTGTTTCCATTACTTCGGTAATTGCGACATTTACTAAAACAGATTCATCATGACCTCTGATAATGTTCACTCCCTGACGCAGTAGTTTGGCTTCGTAAATTGAATATCCGTTAAGCATCCTGACAACCAGTGTGCTTGTCATACATCCGACCATCATGGGTAGGATAATTTTGTATGAGTAGGTAAGTTCGAAAACGGTTAAGACGGCGGTTATAGGGGCAAGAGTCGTTCCTGCAACGACGGTTCCCATTCCGACCAAAGCATATTGACTGTGTGTAAGGGCCAGGCTCGGGAAAAGCATATTTAGTCCAGTGCTGACGGATATGCCTAAAGTTGCCCCCAGAACGAGCGAGGGAGCAAAAATGCCTCCGCTCATACCCGATCCAAGGCAAAGCGATGTCGCAACCATTTTAGCAGCAAGCAGGAGCAGAGCAAGGTCAAGCGGCAATACTCCGGTGAGGCTCAGGTTTACGGTTTCGTAGCCGACTCCCAATACTCCAGGGATTTTCAGCGCAATTAAACCGAGAATGAGTCCGCCGATTCCAGGTTTAATCCAGTCTTTAATCGGAATCTTATCGAATATGTTTTCTGTGGTTCGGATCATTGCTATAAATGCGAGTGAAACGAACCCTGCAAGAATTCCCAGTATGAAAAAAATGATCAGTTCTTCGAAGTTGTTGAAAGTGAAGTGTGGTGCATCGAAGGTCGGAAAGTCACCCCAGAAGAATTTTGAAAGAGCTGACGCTGTGACAGATGCCACGATTATGTGGCTGATATAAGATATTTCGGTGTCCAGCAGAAGAATTTCGATCGCGAAGAGGGTACCTGTCAGCGGTGCATTGAATGTAGCAGAAATTCCGGCGGCGGCTCCCGCTGCCACGCAGACAGGAAGCATGCTTTTATCCAGCTTGAAAATTCTGGAGACGGAGGATCCGAGTGATGCCCCTATCTGAACGATTGGACCTTCACGGCCGACTGAGGCTCCGCACCCGATCAAAAGGCTTGTAACGAGTGCTTTTAAAAAGGTGATTCTGTGTCTGATTACGCCGCCGCGAACGGCAATAGCCTTGATAACTTCCGGAACTCCGGGGCCTTTTGCCTCAGGAGCCCAGTTGGTGATGATCACTCCGGCAGCAAGTCCTCCGGCGCAGGGTAGCAGAAGAACCAGCCACCAAGGTGAGTTGGCGGCACTTTCAAGAAAATCGGAACCTTTAGTCCAGAAAGCTGATTGAAAAATCTCTATCAGCCATCTGAAAAAAAAGGCCCCCAATGCTGCCGCAAGACCGATGACAACGGAAAAAGTCATTAGCAATAAGTATTGAGTCCTGGGACTTTCTAATTTTGAATCAGACTTTTTTCCGGTGCTGTCCGGCTCGCTGCTGCCAGGCCCGTAGCTTGACGCCATGGTAAATTAATTTCCAAGAACTCTATTTTTGGATAAGAGCGATTGCTCTTTTAGCAAGCTGTGTTACTTCCGGTTTTGATATCTGATCATCCGCTCCGACTGATTCCCCTTTGTGGCGAAGCTTGTCGGTAATAATAGAGGAGAAAAGGATAACAGGCAGTTCTTTGAGAACAGGATCAGCTTTTATGCGTACAGTGAGGTTATGCCCATCCATGACCGGCATTTCAATATCTGAAATTACGACGTTTATATAGTCTTTGATAGGTCGCTTATCTTCAAGTGACATCTTTTTCAGTTGCAGAAGTTTTTCCCAGCATTCACGTCCGGTATTAGCTGTCTCAACCAGAAATTTGGCTCTGGTCATAAGTTCATAAAGCATTTCACGGATAAGAGTGGAGTCGTCGGCGATGAGTGCTTTATAACCACCGGTAACTTCCCAGTCTACGGAATCATCAAGCTGGAGGCCAAGTGCCGGGTTAAGCTCTGCAACGATTTTTTCAAGATCAAGGATAAGAGAGATACGATCTTCAAATTTAACAACACCTGTGATTGAGTCCTGTGAAAGAGAAGATACATATGCTGAAGGAGCTTCAACTTTTTCCCAGCTTATTCTGTGAATTCTGGTTACACCGGAAACAAGGAAAGCAGAAGAAACGTTATTGAACTCTGTAACAATAACTTTGGGAGGCTCGGTTTCAACACGTTCCTTGTTAAGCCAAAAGCTTAAGTCAACAAGCGGGATAACTTTGTTGCGAAGATTGAATGTACCCATAATTGACGGGTGTGCTACTTTCGGCAGGTGAGTGACCTTTTCAGGCATTCTTATAATTTCGAGTACTTTTGCTACGTTTACACCGTAAAATCCGTGGTAGTTTTCTTCCCCGTCTTCCTGTGGTGCTTCTTCAAGCCAGAACTCAACGATTTCAAGCTCGTTCGTACCTGCTTCAAGTAAAATATCGGTCTGGGATGACATAGTGGTCTCCGGTAATGGTCTGGTCAATTGTATGATTTCAAAATATATATTACCCTTAGAAGAGACAAATCGTCAACACAGGGTAAATAAAAAAACAAATTAATTTAAAAAAAACTATTCGTCTACTAGCTTTGATATTTTCCGGACAGTTTCAAGAAGTTCTTCCCAGTTCTGGCATGTTGAAATGCTGCCGCGAACCGCTCTGATTCCGTTTTTACCTTTTGCATATCTTGGCAGCATGGATCTGATTTTTCGGAAAGAACCGTTGCTCCTGTCAAATTCACGACTGGAGAGAATATGTTCTTCCATTGTTTTGCCTAAATCGAAGTCAGGCAGAGATTCACAGTTAGGTTCGTCAATAAGTTTTAGGTATCGTGAGAAAATTGCAGGATCATATAAGGCACCGCGCGCAAACATAATTCCGTCAATTCCTGTCTGCCTGATACATTCTATGCCGTCTTCCGCTGTAAACAAGTCACCGCTTCCGATTACCGGTATTGATACATGCTTTTTTAGAATGGCCAGCTTTGACCAGTCAGCTGTGCCTGAAAACATCTGTTTGGCATATCTCGGGTGGAGAGTGATCCAGCCTATGCCGACATCTTCAAGCCTTCTTGCCACTTCAAGGTAATTATCTTCACCGGACATGAACCCCAGCCTTATTTTAACTCCTACGCGGCCTTCTCCTGCAACTTTGACCATGTTGGCTGCCGTTTGTACAAGTCTGTCCGGTTCAAGCAGCAGGGCGGATCCTCCGCCAGCTTTAAGTACTTTTTTAACAGGGCATCCTGAGTTTAAATCGAAAAAAGTATGGCCCTGTTCTACAAGATCAGGCATTGTATCTAAATAGTCTTGAGGATCACCTCCGAAAAGCTGGACCACAAGAGGATTGTCTTCCTGACAGGTTGCAAGAAGAGATTTTGTTCCGTTACCGTTGTATTTAAGACCTTTAACGCTGATCATCTCAGTGCAGGCTACTGAACAGCCCCGTTTTCTACATAACATACGAAAGGGGAGGTCGGAATATCCTGCCAAAGGGGCAAGCCAAGGTTTTTTGGGATGTATAGAAAGTAAATTCATATAGTTATACCTGAAATAAAAAAGTGTTTGAGTGGTTGTAAAACAATTTTAGCAAGCGGGGATGGAATACACCAAAAGGGTGTAAAGTCAATGTTTACGTGCCCTGCAGAGGTATGTAGCTGAGAAGGCACTAAAAAAAATATTAAAAAATAAAAAAAAGGTGTTGACTTCTATACCGATTTCCATTTAAACCCCGCTTCGTTGCTTCGGCAAAACACAGTTCATTCAAATTTTTCACTTTGCACTTCGAAGAAAAAAACTTTCACCTCGGTGAAAAAAAGATTCAGAAAAAGCTTGCAATCTCGAAAAAGAACTTGTAGTAAAGTCGACCTTAGTGCTGGCGTAGCTCAATTGGTAGAGCAGCTGATTTGTAATCAGCAGGTTGCGGGTTCAAGTCCCATCGCCAGCTCCAGAAGTAACAGTTTTAAAATATAGTGGTGGGGTTCCCGAGTGGCCAAAGGGAACAGACTGTAAATCTGTCGGCATCGCCTTCGGAGGTTCAAATCCTCCCCCCACCACCACATTTGATAATCGCGCTGTAGGAGACAGGGAGACCTGTTGTGTAACTACGGACAAAGAGCGGGAATAGCTCAACGGCTAGAGCATCAGCCTTCCAAGCTGAGGGTTGCGAGTTCGAATCTCGTTTCCCGCTCCATTTCTGAATTTACCTCCCATAGTCCACCTGCGCGTTTAATCGATGCCCACGTAGCTCAGTCGGTAGAGCACTTCCTTGGTAAGGAAGAGGTCTCCGGTTCAAGTCCGGACGTGGGCTCCATACATTTATTTAATGACCTTTGAACGCTTTAAATCAGCACGAAGCTGAAAGAAAATTTAGGGGGATTTATCATGGGAAAAGCTAAATTCGAACGGAAGAAGCCTCATGTTAATATCGGTACCATCGGTCACATTGACCATGGTAAGACTACTTTGACCGCTGCTATCACTAAGATGGCTGGTCTTGCAGGAAACGGCAAATACGTCGCATTTGACGAAATTGACAAAGCTCCTGAAGAAAAAGAACGCGGTATCACAATTGCTACTGCTCACGTAGAATACGAAACTGCTAATCGTCACTACGCACACGTTGACTGTCCTGGTCATGCTGACTACATCAAGAATATGATTACTGGTGCAGCACAGATGGACGGAGCAATCCTTGTTGTTGCAGCAACTGACGGTCCTATGCCTCAGACTCGTGAGCACATCCTGCTTGCTCGTCAGGTTGGCGTACCTTTCGTTGTTGTTTTCATGAACAAGTGCGACATGGTTGACGACGAAGAGTTGCTTGAACTCGTAGAAATGGAAGTTCGCGAACTTCTTTCTGCTTACGAATTCCCTGGTGATGACCTTCCAGTTATCAGAGGTTCAGCTCTTAAAGCTCTCGAATGTGAAGACATCAAAAGCGACGAAGCAAAGCCTATCTTTGAACTTCTCGAAGCTTGCGACACATACATTGAAGAGCCAGTACGTGACATCGATAAACCTTTCCTTATGCCAATCGAAGATGTTTTCTCTATCTCCGGCCGTGGTACTGTTGTTACCGGTCGTGTAGAACGCGGAATCATTAAAGTCGGTGGAGAAGTCGAAATCGTTGGTATTAAACCAACTGTTAAGACCACTTGTACCGGTGTTGAAATGTTCCGTAAACTCCTCGATCAGGGTCAGGCTGGCGACAACGTTGGTGTACTCCTTCGTGGTACCAAGCGTGAAGACGTTGAACGCGGACAGGTTCTTGCTGCTCCTGGTTCAATTCACCCACACACAAAATTCAAAGCTGAAGTCTATATCCTCAATAAAGATGAAGGTGGACGTCATACTCCATTTTTCTCCGGATACCGTCCTCAGTTCTACTTCCGTACTACCGATATCACTGGTATCGTAACACTGGAAGATGGCGTAGAAATGGTAATGCCTGGTGATAATGCAACATTTAATGTTGAAATGATTCACCCGATTGGTATGGATCCAGGACTGCGTTTTGCTATCCGTGAAGGCGGCCGTACTGTTGGAGCTGGTGTTGTAACTGAGATTCTGGAGTAAGACATGCGTGTCAAAGTTCTGATGCAGTGCACCGAGTGTAAACGTCGTAACTATTCGACGATGAAGAATAAAAAGAACACTACTGGTCGTATTGAATTGAATAAGTATTGCCCTTTTGATAAGAAGCATACTCTTCATAAAGAAACCAAGTAGATTCTATAAAAACGCAGGCCAGTAGTTCCAACGGCTAGAACGCCGGTCTCCAAAACCGGATGCTGGGGGTTCGAATCCCTCCTGGCCTGCCACTTCATTTTGGGAATCAATATGGCCAAGAAAAAAATTAAAAGTGCGGGATCTCAGCAGACCAACGTGGAACCTCAGGGGATGAGTGCTAAATTCAAAGAATTTGGCGAATTCCTAGAGCAGTCGAAGGTCGAGATGAAGAAGGTCATATGGCCTACTCAGAAAGAGACTATTCAGACCTGTACCGCTGTCTTGGTCCTTGTCGTAGTCATGTCGATATTTCTGGGTGTTGTTGACCTTGGCCTCTCCAAATTTGTTGAGGCTATATTATCTTAAATCAACCCAAACAACAGAAAGCCTCATGAACGAAGACGCTGAAAAACCTCAGGGAAGGAAAGCCCGTTGGTATATAGTTCATACTTATTCAGGTTATGAACAACGGGTTGAGCAAACTGTCCGTGAAATGATGAGAATTGGTCAGGATAATGGACTGATCGAAGAAGTCGTTGTTCCCACGGAAAAAGTAGTCGAATTGGTAAAAGGGGAAAAAAGAACGTCTACTCGGAAATTTTATCCGGGTTACGTCATGATCAAAATGATCATGGAAGATGAGTCCTGGCATCTCATCCAATCTATCCCTCGTGTAACTGGATTCATCGGTGGTAAAAACCGTCCGACTCCAATGCGTGACAGTGAAGCGGCTAAAATCCTGAGCCTGATGGAAGACCGTCAGGAACAGCCGAGACCTAAGTTCAACTTTGACCGGGGCGATGACGTCCGGGTTATTGACGGACCTTTCAGCGGTTTCAACGGCCTCGTAGAGGATGTCAACTACGATAAAGGTAAGCTTCGCGTGTCAGTTTCCATTTTCGGCCGCCAGACTCCGGTGGAACTGGACTTTGTTCAGGTTACCAAAGGGTAATTCAGACTGCACTGCATTTTATTCATTCCGACAGTGAGTACCCTCACTGAATTTTTATATAGGACATAAAGCGATGGCCAAGAAAGAAATAGGCAAAATTAAGCTTCAGATACCTGCTGGATCAGCAAATCCGTCCCCACCGGTCGGACCTGCGTTAGGTCAGCATGGCGTCAATATAATGGAATTCTGCAAAGCGTTTAACGCTAAAACGCAGGATCAAAAGGGCATGATCACTCCGGTCGTTATTACGGTCTATCATGACAGGTCCTTTTCCTTCATTACTAAGACTCCTCCGGCTTCCACATTATTGCTTAAAGCTGCAAAGCTGGCAAAAGGTTCCGGAGAGCCAAACAAGAACAAAGTCGGTACTGTTTCCAAAGCTCAGGTTGAAGAAATCGCCAAGCTTAAAGCACCCGATTTGACCGCTGCAAATACTGAAGCTGCTATGAATAGCATCATGGGCACCGCCCGCAGTATGGGCATTGACGTCACAGACTAGGTGAGGGGAATAGATCATGCCTAAGCACGGAAAAAATTACAGAAAAGCAACTGAAGGCGCAGAAGCTCGCGGTTTAACCGTTGAAGATGCTGTTAAGCTTGCAGTTGAAAAGGCATATGCCAAGTTCGACGAGACCGTTGATGTTGCCATCAACCTTGGAGTTGATCCTAAGTATTCCGATCAAATGATTCGTGGCGCAGTAACCCTGCCTAACGGTCTCGGTAAAGTTGTAAGAGTAGCTTGCTTTTGTAGCGGTGAAAAAGAAGCGGAAGCCAAAGCAGCCGGTGCCGATTTTGTCGGTGGCGATGATTTGGTTGAAAAAGTTAAAGACGGATGGCTTGATTTCGATAAAGCCATTGCTACACCTGATATGATGGCGAAAGTCGGTCTTATCGGTAGAGTACTCGGACCTCGCGGTTTGATGCCTAATGCTAAAACTGGAACCGTTACTTTTGATGTTGCTAAAGCAGTCACTGAAGTAAAAGCTGGACGCGTTGAATTCAAGGTTGATAAAGCCGGTGTTCTTCACGCTCCAATCGGAAAAGTTTCTTTCGGTGCTGAAAAGCTCCTTCAGAATCTTAAATCACTTCTTGACACTGTCAATAAGCTTAAACCTACATCCGCTAAAGGAACATACATGAAAGCAGTTGCTGTTGCGACTACCATGGGTCCTGGATTTAGAGTTGATCCTTTGGCAGCTAGAAAGTACGTAGAGTCCTAAATCATCAAGTGCCGCCTCTGGCGGCTTTTGATGTTTAAATACACGGGAAGTTTAGTCGAAGAAAGCAGGAGGGATGGTCCCTTAATATCCTGCCGAGACATTACTTTGACTTGCTTTCCGGGTCAAATCATTAGGAGTGTTAAGGTGAAAAGGCAAGAAAAAGCCCAGATTATTGAGCAGCTCACTAAAGTAGCTGAAAGGGCGAGCATTGCCATCGTTACTGACTTTAAGGGTATTGATGCTGAAGAACTTACTGCTCTTCGTACAAAACTCAGAGAAGTCGGTGTCGATTGCCAAGTCGTTAAGAACACTCTGGCCCGGTTGGCGTTTGAGGGTACCACTCATGGTATTCTGGCCGATAAATTCAAGGAAAGCTGTGCAGTTGTAACCGGATATACTGATCCTGTTGCAGCAGCTAAAGCAGTTGCAGATTTCGCTAAGGGAAGTAAAAAATTCTCCATGCGTTTTGCCAGCCTTGAGGGTAAGTATCTTGACGATAAAGGCATTGAGGCGCTCTCCAAGCTTCCAAGCAAGGACGAGCTCTTAGGCATGGCTCTTGGCACACTGAATGCTGTGCCGACCAATTTTGTGAGAGTTCTCGCAAATGTACCTCGCGGACTTCTGAATGTTCTTACTGCTGTTAAGGACCAGAAGGAAGCTGCATAACCGCCAAGTCAAGGCAATTCAAAGAATCCCAGGAGGAAATTTCCATGTCAGATATTACTAAAGATCAGGTTGTAGATTTTATTTCCAACATGACCGTTCTCGAACTCTCTGAGTTCATCAAAGAACTTGAAGAAAAATTCGGTGTTTCTGCTGCAGCTCCTGTAGCAGCATTCGCAGCAGCTCCTGCTGGCGCTGACGCTGGTGCAGCTGCTGAAGAACAGACAGAATTCGACGTAATCCTTAAGGCTGCAGGCGGAAACAAAATTGCTGTTATCAAAGCAGTTCGCGCTCTCACAGGCCTCGGTCTGAAAGAAGCAAAAGCTAAAGTTGATGAAGCTCCTGCAACTATCAAAGAAGGCGTAGAAAAAGCAGAAGCAGAAGAAGCTCTTAAGCAGCTTACTGAAGCCGGTGCTGACGCTGAAATGAAATAGCTCAAGCAAATTCATTGTCAATGCAAGAGGAGCGCAAGCCCCCGCACGGGGTTGCGCTCTTCTCGCTGTTAAAAAGATTGACAAAATTGCCTGATCAATTATTTAGAATAGATTCGGAATGGCGCAGCTGGATCTTTATTGCGCAATCTAAATAGTTACAAATTTCTCGTTGAAGGCAAAATTGTTCTGCCGTACTATGTTAGTCTTGCACTTTTTGACGTTCCAATGATTGATTATTGGTTGATATTCGTCAAATCGCTTCTTCCCAACCCTAACCTTCTCACTTGATGAGGATACGATGGGTCAGCTCAGAAAAATATTTGGAAAGATCAAAGTCACTCTGCCGGTACCTCACCTGCTTGAATTGCAGGTTGATTCCTTTGTAAAGTTCCTTCAGGTCGGCGTAGCTCCGGCCAGTAGGGCAGACATTGGTTTAGAAGGGGTATTTCGTTCGGTTTTTCCTATTGAAGACTTCAATAAAACTGCAAGTCTTGAATATGTTAGCTACGATATCGGTGAACCTAAATACGATATGGATGAATGTATTGCTAAGGGACTTACTTATGAAGCCCCTATCCGTATCAAGGTCCGCCTCGTAGTCTTTGATGTTGATGAAGAATCCGCAAGCAGGACTATTCGCGACATTAAAGAGCAGGACATTTATTTCGGAACCGTACCGCTCATGAGTGAGCAGGGTACGTTTATCATAAACGGTACTGAACGCGTAATTGTTAACCAGTTACAACGTTCTCCCGGTATCATCTTCGAACATGATTCGGGAAAAACTCATACCAGCCGTAAAGTGCTCTATAGCTGCAGGGTTATCCCTATGCGCGGTTCATGGCTGGATTTTGATTTTGACCATAAAGACATCCTTTACGTTCGTATTGACAGACGCCGTAAAATGCCTGCGACTGTTCTTCTTAAAGCGATGGGACTATCTAAGCAGAATATTCTTGACCACTTCTACGAAGTCGAAGAATACAAGCTTGATAGGCATATTGCACGACGTAAAGTTGTAGAAAATCAGTACCGCAAAGAAATTGCATGGGTTGACCTCACGCTAGAAGATGGCACCGTCATCGTCGATCGTGATAAACCTATTACAAAATTCAGCTGGCGCAAGCTTATCCGCGGCGGAGTTGAGTATATAGAAGTTGACCCGAAATCAATCGTAGGTCAATTTGCTGCTCATGATATAACTGATCCGGATACTGGTGAAGTTATTGCTGAAGCCGCTGATGAAATTACTGAAGAAATCTTTGAAAGAATTCAGGAAGTCGGCCTCAAAGAAGTGAAAGTTCTCCTTACTATGGGGGCTGATACTTCTTCTTCATTGCGCGATACTCTCATGATGGACAAGACTACTGACGTTGAAAGTGCACAGATTGAAATCTATCGCAGACTACGTCCAAGTTCTCCTCCGACTGCAGAAATCGCAGCCAACTTCTTTGAAAACTTATTCCGCAGCGCGGATTATTATGACCTTTCAAGTGTTGGTCGTTATAAATTGAATGCTCGTCTGGATGTTGATACTCCTCTTGAGCTCAAGACTCTTACTAATGTTGATATTTTAAAAGCTGTTCTGTTGCTTTGTAAGCTTAAAGACAGTCATGGACCAGCTGATGATATTGATAACCTCGGCAACAGGCGTGTACGTCCTGTTGGTGAACTTGTCGAAAATCAGTACAGAATCGGTCTTGTCCGCATGGAAAGAGCTATCAAGGAGCGCATGAGCCTCCAGGAAGTAGCCACTTTGATGCCTCACGACCTGATCAATCCTAAACCTGTTGCAGCTGTTCTTAAAGAGTTCTTCGGTACTTCTCAGCTGTCACAGTTTATGGACCAGACAAATCCGCTTTCTGAAGTTACTCATAAACGCAGATTGTCGGCTCTCGGACCTGGCGGTCTTACCCGCGAACGTGCAGGCTTTGAAGTTCGTGACGTTCACGTAAGTCATTACGGCAGAATCTGCCCTATTGAAACTCCTGAAGGACCAAACATCGGTCTTATCGTTTCCTTGACGACTTATTCCAAGGTTAACGAATTCGGTTTCATTGAAAGTCCTTACCGGACAATCAAAGATTCCACTATGACTGATGAAATACTATATTATGATGCGACCAGAGAAGTCGGTCACGTAGTAGCACAGGCAAACGCACCTATTTCTGCTGAGGGCGCATTCGTTAATCCGCTTGTAACCTCACGCCTTAATGGTGATGTTTCCATGATGCCGCGTGAAGACGTAACCCTCATGGACATCAGCCCGAGTCAGACTGTATCAGTTTCAGCTGCACTTATTCCGTTTCTTGAGCATGATGACGCTAACCGCGCACTCATGGGATCGAACATGCAGCGTCAGGCTGTTCCACTCCTTAAGACAGCGCAGCCGCTTGTCGGAACAGGTATGGAAGCTAATGTTGCGCAGGACTCAGGTAGTTGTCTACTCGCAGAACAAGATGGATATATTGATTACGTTGATGCTGAGCGTCTCGTATTAAGATATGATGACGGGATTTATCCTGAAACAGGCGGCGTAAAACATTATGAGCTTCAGAAATGGCACAAGTCCAATCAGAACTCATGTTATGGTGCTCGCCCAAGACTTCAGGTCGGAACTCGTGTTACTAAAGGTGAAGTTCTTGCTGACGGACCTGGTATCAAAGACGGAGAGCTTGCTCTTGGTAAAAACCTGCTCGTAGCATTTATGCCATGGTGCGGTTACAACTTTGAAGATGCTATCCTGATTTCTGAACGTGTTGTTAAAGAAGATGTTTACACCTCAGTCCATATTGAGGAATTCGA
Source organism: Desulfovibrio gilichinskyi (assembly GCF_900177375.1). Classification (NCBI taxonomy): domain Bacteria; kingdom Pseudomonadati; phylum Thermodesulfobacteriota; class Desulfovibrionia; order Desulfovibrionales; family Desulfovibrionaceae; genus Maridesulfovibrio; species Maridesulfovibrio gilichinskyi. The sequence continues at coordinate 636,318 of NZ_FWZU01000002.1, forward strand.
ACTCGTCGCACGTGATACCAAGCTTGGACCAGAAGAAGTTACCCGTGATATTCCTAACGTCAGTGAAGATATGCTCAGCAATCTTGACGAATGCGGTATCATCCGCCTTGGAGCTCGCATCACACCTGACGATATCCTCGTCGGTAAGATTACTCCTAAAGGCGAAACTCAGCTTACTCCAGAAGAAAAACTCCTTAGAGCTATCTTCGGGGATAAAGCGCGCGATGTTAAAAATACTTCTCTCAAAGTTCCACCGGGAATTGAGGGAACGGTAATTGACGTCAAAGTGTTTAACCGCAGATCCGGTGAGAAAGATGACCGTACAAGGGCCATCGAAGATTTCGAGCTTGCCAAGCATGATATGAAAGAAAGCAAGCATATCGATTCTCTCACAACTAAGACTCGCGAAAAAATATACGCGGTTGTTAGTAACAAGCAGATTAACCAGACTCTTATGGGACGCAGAAAGGGTGAAGTACTTGCAGAAGCAGGACACACAATCACTGATGCAATTCTTAGTGAGATTCCGCTTAAGAAGCTTGCCGGGCTGTTCTCAGATAAAGACACCAATGAAGCTGTTAAATTCCTTCTTGGTGAATATGATAAACAGATACGTGTTATTAAAGGTATTTATGACGTCAAACGTGAAAAAGTCACCGAAGGTGATGATTTACCTCCGGGCGTCATTAAAATGGTCAAAGTCTACATTGCGGTTAAGCGTAAACTTTCCGTAGGTGACAAAATGGCCGGTCGCCATGGTAACAAAGGTGTTGTTTCCCGTATTCTTCCAGAACAGGATATGCCGTTCTTTGCTGACGGTACTCCAATGGATATCGTACTTAATCCGCTTGGTGTTCCTTCTCGAATGAACATCGGTCAGATTATGGAAACACATCTTGGCTGGGCAGCTCTGGAACTCGGACATAAGTTCGCCAGAATGCTTGATGCCGGTGATGCTCTTGATCAGATTCGTAAAGAGGTCAAAAGCACCTTTGATTCAGAAGATGTTTTTGAACTTGTCGACAGCCTTGATGATGATGAATTCAAAGATGCTCTTAACAGAGCTCGCGAAGGAATTGTCACTAAAACTCCTGTCTTCGACGGTGCTACTGAAGAAGAGATCTGGGATCTGGTTGTTAAAACCGGAATCGCCGATGACGGTAAAGTCACCCTTTGGGATGGCCGTACCGGAGATCCTTTCCAGAACCGCGTAACTGTCGGGGTTATGTATATTCTCAAACTTCATCACTTAGTTGATGAAAAGATTCACGCCCGTTCAACCGGACCTTACTCGCTGGTTACTCAGCAGCCTCTTGGTGGTAAAGCTCAGTTTGGTGGACAGAGACTCGGGGAAATGGAAGTTTGGGCTCTTGAAGCATACGGCGCAGCCTATCTGCTTCAGGAATTCCTGACTGTCAAATCCGATGACGTTACCGGTCGTGTTAAGATGTATGAAAAAATCGTCAAAGGAGACAACTTCCTTGAAGCTGGACTCCCGGAATCATTTAACGTTTTGATCAAAGAGCTTATGTCTCTCGGTCTCGATGTCAAATTGCTTCAGGATGACGAAGAAGAAGAGGAAGAAGACTCTTCCGCTATAACTCAATAATGAGCGCGGGGCCGCAAGGCCCCCGCGACTAGATAAACCTTTTCACGAAAGGGGTATATTAATGAGTCTGGACGAATTGTTCACTATGCGTAGAACATCCGGAGCAGGCGACGCTGGGCGCAGCCTCAAAGGAATTCAGATTTCCATTGCTTCCCCCGAAAAGATCAGAGAATGGTCTTTCGGTGAAGTTAAGAAGCCCGAGACAATTAACTATAGAACTTTTAAGCCAGAAAGAGACGGTCTCTTTTGTGCGAAGATTTTCGGACCAGTTAAGGACTACGAGTGTAACTGCGGTAAGTATAAGCGCATGAAGCATCGCGGCATTGTCTGCGAAAAATGCGGTGTTGAAGTTATTGCTTCCAAGGTTAGACGTGAACGTATGGGGCATATTGAACTTGCAGCTCCTGTCGCTCATATCTGGTTCCTTAAGACACTTCCATCCAAGATCGGCACGCTTTTAGATATAACAATGGCTGACCTTGAAAAAGTTCTGTATTTCGATTCATATATAGTTCTTGAGCCTGGTGAAACACCTCTTAAGGCGCACCAGATTATTTCTGAAGATCAGTATTTTCAGGTTATAGATCATTATGGTGAAGATTCTATCAAAGTAGGAATGGGAGCTGAAACAATCAAAGCTCTGCTTGCAGAGATTGATATGCTCGCTCTACGTACTGAGTTGCGCGAAGAATCTTTGACTACACGTTCTCAGACTAAGAAAAAGAAAATCACTAAACGTCTTAAGATCGTTGAAGCTTTTCTCGAATCTGGAAACAATTGTCAGTGGATGATCATGGATGTAATTCCTGTCATTCCACCAGAGCTTCGTCCTCTTGTTCCGCTTGACGGCGGACGTTTTGCGACTTCTGATCTTAACGATCTGTATCGTCGTGTTATTAACAGAAACAATCGTCTTAAACGACTGATTGAACTCGGTGCTCCTGATATTATCATCCGTAATGAAAAAAGGATGCTTCAGGAATCTGTTGATGCTCTCTTTGATAACGGACGACGCGGCCGCGCAATTACCGGTACTAACGGTCGCCCTCTGAAATCTTTGTCTGACATGATTAAAGGTAAGCAGGGTCGTTTCCGTCAGAACCTTCTCGGTAAACGTGTCGACTATTCCGGACGTTCTGTTATCGTTGTTGGACCTTACCTTAAGCTCCATCAGTGCGGCTTGCCTAAGAAAATGGCTTTGGAACTTTTCAAACCGTTTATATATGCTGAGCTTGAACGCAGAGAGATTGCGACTACCATCAAAAGCGCGAAGAAAATGGTTGAGCGTGAAGATTTAGTTGTATGGGATATTCTTGACGACGTCGTTCGTGAATATCCTATTATGCTTAACCGTGCTCCGACTTTGCATAGACTAGGTATTCAGTCATTCGAACCTATTTTGATCGAAGGTAAAGCTATTCAGCTTCATCCGCTTGTATGTTCTGCATACAATGCTGACTTTGACGGTGACCAGATGGCAGTTCACGTGCCTCTTTCAGTAGAAGCACAGATTGAGTGTCGAGTTTTGATGATGTCATCAAACAACATTCTGTCACCTGCAAACGGACAGCCTATCATCAACCCAAGTCAGGATATTGTTCTCGGACTTTATTACCTGACAGTTGACCGTTCGTTTGCTAAAGGGGAAGGAATGATCTTCGCCGGACCTTGGGAAGTTATTACTGCCCTTGATGCCGGAGTTGTAAGCCTTCATGCCCGTATTAAAGTAAGAGTAGAAGGCAAAATCGTAGAGACTACCTGTGGTCGTATTATTGTTGGTGAACTTGTTCCTGAAGGCATGAGCTATGATCAGGTCAACATGGTTATGACCAAGAAAAATATTGCACGCCTTGTATCCGATGCTTACCGCACCGCAGGAAGTAAAGCTACAGTCATTCTTTGTGATAAGTTAAAAGACCTTGGTTATGAGTATGCAACAAGAGCCGCAATTACTATCGGCTTAAAAGACCTGACTATTCCTCAGAAGAAAGCCGGTTTGCTAGAAGCTGCTTATAATGAAGTTGAAAATATTGAAGCTCAGTACCGCGAAGGTATCATTACCCGTACTGAAAAATATAACAAAGTAGTCGACGTTTGGACTAAAGTTACTAATGACGTTTCAACAGAAATGACTAAAGAAATGTCTACCGATATCTTGGTTGATCCATTGACAGGAAAACAGGAGTCTAACTCCAGTTTCAATCCAGTCTTTATGATGGCTCATTCAGGTGCTAGAGGTAACCAGGACCAGATGAGGCAGCTTGCCGGTATGCGCGGTCTTATGGCCAAACCTTCCGGGGAAATTATTGAAACTCCGATTACTTCTTCATTCCGTGAAGGTCTGTCGGTTCTTCAGTACTTTATTTCTACTCACGGTGCTCGTAAAGGTCTCGCGGATACTGCACTTAAAACTGCAAACTCCGGTTATCTTACTCGTCGTCTTGTTGATGTTGTTCAGGATGTTACTGTTGCTGAGAATGATTGTAGAACAGTTGACGGTCTTGAGCTGACTCATTACATCAAAGGCGGTGAGATTAAGGAACGTCTCTCCGAAAAAGTACTTGGTCGTGTGACAATTTATCCTGTTGTCAAAGAAGGAACTGACGAAATATTAGTTCCATCAGATACTTTAATTGACGAACGTTATGCGAAACTTATTGACGAAAACGGCATCAACTCGATGATCGTTCGTTCACCTCTGACTTGTAGAAGCAAGCATGGTATATGCGCCATGTGTTACGGTCGTGACCTCGCAAGAGGACATATCGTCAACGTTGGTGAAACAGTCGGTATTATCGCAGCACAGTCAATCGGTGAGCCTGGAACCCAGCTCACAATGCGTACCTTCCATATTGGTGGTACTGCAAGCCGTGAAATTGAACAGTCATCTTTAGAAGCCCAGCATAACGGTATAATTGTACTTAACCGTATGCGCTCTGTCCGCAATGCTGAAGGACATCAGATGGTCCTTGGTAAGAGTTGCCAGGTTGCTGTTGTGGATGAGCAGGGTAGAGAACGTGAAAAATACGTTCTGCCTCTAGGTGCTAAACTTTACGTGGAAGACGGGCAGTCGGTTACCCATAATACGGTTTTGGCCGAATGGGATCCGCTTGCAGAACCGTTTATCACAGATGTTGCAGGTACGGTTAAATTTACCGACTTAGTTGAAGGTAAAACATTCCAGGAACGAGTCGATGAAGCTACTAACAGAGCTACATATACCATCACGGAATATCGTACTACGAACTTCAAACCATCAATGTCTATTTGCGGAGAAGACGGAGAGCCATTGACTCGTCCAGGGTCAACTTTGAAGGCTACTTATCCTTTGCCTGTAGGTGCTATTTTGATGGTAAAAGACGGTGACACAGTTACCGCCGGTGAAGTGCTCGCACGTAAACTTCGCGAAACTTCGAAGACCAAAGATATTGTTGGTGGTCTTCCACGTGTTGCGGAGCTCTTTGAAGTGCGCAAACCAAAGGAACTTGGAATCATTACGGAGATTGATGGTGTGGTCTCCTACGGACCCGAATCCAAAGGCAAGCGCAAAATTATTGTTAGCCCAGAAGTCGGAGTTACCAAGGAATACTTGGTTCCAAAGGGTCGTCATATCACTGTTCAGGAAGGAGACTTCGTTGAAGCAGGCGATTTGATGACTGAAGGACTTCCAGAACTTCATGACATCTTGAAAGTTAAAGGCGAGAAATATCTCGCACGTTTCTTGGTGGAAGAAATTCAGGACGTTTACCGCTTCCAGGGTGTTGGAATTAACGATAAGCATATCGAAGTTATTGTCCGCCAGATGCTCAAGAAAGTTTCCATCGTTGATCCCGGTGAAACACATTTTCTTGTTGCAGAACAGGTAGATAAACAGCGGTTCATGGAGAAAAATGAGGAAGCAGTCAGAAACGGGCTTAAGCCTGCTACTGCGCAGACCCATGTTCTCGGAATTACTCAAGCTTCGCTTTCAACTGCGTCATTTATTTCTGCTGCATCATTCCAGGAAACGACAAAGGTTCTTACCGAGTCATCCCTGCGCGGCAAGAAAGACTATTTGCGCGGTCTGAAAGAGAATGTTATCGTTGGACGCTTGATCCCTGCCGGAACAGGCTTCCGCAGATATGCACAAACTGCTGTGATCGTTCCGGATCAACCAGAGCGTGCCGATAAGTTTCTTGAGGAATTGGAAGACGAGCCGTTGCTCATTAATGAAAGATAATGCTCGCGCCAGTACGCAGTTGAACACAATTTTAAAACAGGTCGTTGCAGCCTGATTTTATCTTGATTCTTATTTAGACTTGATTTGTTCTTGACAAATCTCGAAAATTTGGTCTAACTGCGTCGGTCTTTGCATAACGAAATAAATTTGGAGGGTTCATGCCAACCATTAATCAGCTCATTAGAAAAGGGCGTGAAAAGCAGCTTAAGCGTAAGAAGACTCCTGCTCTTCAAGCTTGCCCCCAGCGTCGTGGCGTATGCACAAGAGTGTATACAACCACCCCTAAAAAGCCTAACTCCGCGCTGCGTAAAGTCGCACGTGTACGTTTGACTAATAGTATTGAAGTAACCGCATATATCGGTGGTGAAGGTCATAACCTTCAGGAACATTCCGTGGTACTTATCCGCGGTGGTAGGGTAAAAGATTTACCTGGTGTTCGTTACCATATCGTTCGTGGTTCACTTGATACCGCTGGTGTCGCAGATCGTCGTAAGGGTCGTTCTAAGTACGGCGCTAAACGTCCTAAATAGTTTATATTCTAAGGAGTATTAATATGCCTCGTAAAGGTCCAATACCTAAGAGACAAATTCTTCCTGACCCAGTATATGGAAGTCAGCTTGCAACTAAATTCATGAATAGACTCATGATAGACGGCAAGAAGAGTGTCTCTGAAAAAATATTTTATGAAGCCCTTGAATTCCTAGGTGAAAAAACCCAGGAAGATCCTATTAAGGCTTTTGAAAAAGCAATTGAAAATGTTAAACCGCACGCTGAAGTTAAATCTCGCCGTGTCGGTGGAGCAACATATCAGGTTCCAGTAGAAGTTCGTCCAGAACGCCAGGGTTCTTTAGCTATAAGATGGCTGATCAATTTCGCTCGCTCCAGAGGTGAAAAAGGTATGGTCGCTCGTCTTAGCGGGGAATTCCTTGACGCTTACAACAAGCGTGGCGGAGCTGTTAAGAAGAAAGAAGACGTTCATCGTATGGCAGAAGCTAATAAGGCTTTCGCTCACTACCGCTGGTAATCGGAGTCTATCGTGTCTAAAATGATATCAAGTGATAAACAGCGTAATATTGGTATTATGGCCCACATTGATGCGGGTAAAACTACCACTACTGAACGTATATTATATTACACTGGTGTTTCACATAAAATAGGCGAAGTTCATGACGGCGAAGCCACCATGGACTGGATGGTTCAGGAACAGGAACGCGGTATCACTATTACTAGTGCTGCCACTACATGTTTCTGGAAAGATCACCGTATAAATATTATTGATACCCCTGGACATGTTGACTTCACAATGGAAGTTGAACGTGCTCTTCGTGTCCTCGATGGTGCTGTTGCAGTATTTGATGCTGTAGCTGGTGTAGAGCCTCAGTCTGAAACCGTATGGCGTCAGGCTGACAGATACAATGTTCCACGTATCGCTTTCATCAATAAAATGGACCGTACCGGTGCAGATTTCTTCCGTTGTGTAGATATGCTTCGTACTCGTTTAGGTGCTAAAGCAGTACCTCTTCAGATTCCAATCGGAAACGAAGATGCATACCTAGGATCAGTCTGTCTAGTTACTGGTAAAGCCTTCTTGTACCATGATGAAACCATGGGTGTGGATTACAGTATCGAAGATATTCCGGCCGATTTAGTTGAAAAATACGAATCAATGCGTCTGGAAATGATCGAAGCTATTGCAGAAGAAAATGAAGAACTTCTTGATAAATATCTTGGCGGTGAAGAACTTACACCCGAAGAAATTGTCAAAGGTATCCGTGCAGCAACAATCGCTCTGAAAATATGTCCTGTTCTTTGCGGTACCGCATTTAAGAACAAAGGCGTACAGCCATTGCTTGATGCTGTTATTGATTATCTTCCTTCTCCGCTTGATATCCCTGCAATGATCGGGATTGATCCAGACACAGGTGAAAGCATCGAATGTCCTTGTGATATTAATAAGCCACTCGCAGCTCTTTCATTTAAGTTGATGACTGACCCTTTTGTCGGTCATTTAACATTCCTCCGTCTTTACTCCGGTAAAATTGTCAGTGGTGATACTTTCATCAACGCTGCCAGCGGTAAGAAAGAGCGTATCGGTCGTCTTCTTAAGATGCATGCTAACAAGCGTGAAGAAATTAAAGAGGCGTTTGCTGGAGATATCGTCGCAGCTGTAGGTCTAAAGACCATGGCTACCGGTGACACTCTTGCAGAACAGAAAAAAGCTGTAGTTCTCGAATCACTCGATATCCCTGAACCGGTTATCGAAGTTGCTATCGAACCTAAAACCAAGGCTGACAGAGATCTTCTCAGTCAGGGACTTGCTAAACTTGCAAAAGAAGATCCTTCTTTCCGCGTCAAAGGTGACGAAGAAACAGGGCAGACTCTTATCGCAGGTATGGGTGAGCTGCATCTCGAAATTATTGTTGACCGTCTTCTTCGCGAATTCAACGTTAATGCTAACGTTGGTGCTCCTAGAGTTTCATACCGTGAAACCATTACGAAGAAAGTTGAGTCTAACCTCAAATATGCTAAACAGTCTGGTGGTCGTGGTCAGTACGGACATGTTGTCATCACCATTGAACCTAATCCAGAGAAAGAATATGAGTTTGTTGATGAGATCAAAGGTGGAGTTATTCCTAAAGAATACATTCCCGCAATTGACCGCGGTATCGCAGATGCTATGAAAAACGGCGTAATTGCAGGTTTCCCTTTGGTTGATATCAAAGCTACATTGACCTTCGGTTCTTATCATGACGTTGACTCCTCAGAACAGGCTTTCTACATTGCCGGTTCTATGGCTCTCAAAGATGCTGTTAAGAAAGCAGGTCCACAATTGCTTGAACCTATCATGGCTGTTGAAGTCGTTACTCCTGATGATTACCTCGGTGATGTCATGGGTGACCTTAACGGTCGTCGTGGTAAGGTCAGCAACATGGAAGGCCGTGCTAACGCACAGGTTATCAAATGTGATGTCCCGCTAAGCGAAATGTTCGGTTATGCAACTGACCTTCGTTCTAAGACTCAGGGACGTGCAACATTCTCCATGCAGTTTGACCATTACGAACCAGTCCCAGCAAGTATTGCAGAAGAGTTGATCAATAAAAATTAAGATTAAATTTAACTTTATCTTAGATTTTACTTGACAGCGACAGCTGAAAAGCAGTAAGCCTCCCGAACCCACAGTGTTTGGGAGGCTCTTTTTTTTTACGGGAGTCGCCCGTGAAACCACGGAGATAAGGTATAAGGTTCGGCATGCTGGCTGGACGACCATACCAGGCAATAAAAGGAACCTCACAGCCTTTTAGCCGTTGCAAGCTAGCCGTCTCTGAATCAATTCAGGAGTATTATTATGGTTTCTATGACTAATGATCGAATTCGTATCAAGCTCAAGGCTTACGATTACCGTATCCTTGATAAAGCTGTAACTGAGATTGTGGATACTGCCCGCAATACCGGCGCAGCTATCGCAGGTCCCATCCCATTGCCTACACAGATTCATCGCACAACAGTGCAGAAGTCTGTGCACGTTGACAAAAAGTCTCGTGAGCAGTTTGAGATGCGGATCCATAAACGCTTGCTTGATATCCTTGAACCCACCCAGCAGACAGTTGACGCACTTGGTAAGCTTAGCCTACCAGCCGGCGTTGACGTCGAAATTAAGCTATAGGGGGGGGCAACATGGCAAAAACTATCGGACTACTCGGTAAAAAATTGGGCATGACCCGCGTGTTCTCTGACGATGGTAGCATTGTACCAGTCACAGTACTCGAAATTGGACCATGCCCTGTCATTCAGGTTAAAACTGAAGAGAAGGAAGGCTACAACGCCATCCAGATCGGATACGACTCACTGCCAGAACGTAAGGTTAACAAACCTTCCAAAGGTCATCAGGATAAAGCTGGAAAAGGCTATTTCCGTCACCTTCGCGAATTCCCGCTTGAGTCTGTAGCTGATTATGAACTTGGTCAGGAAATCTCTGTTGATATCTTTACCCCGGGTGAAAAGGTTAAAGTAACCGGCACATCTAAAGGTAAAGGTTTCCAGGGTGTAATGAAGCGCTGGAACTTTAAAGGTATGAAGGCATCTCATGGTGCAGAAAAAGTTCATCGTTCACCTGGTTCAATCGGCCACGCTACTTTCCCTGGTAAAGTCTTTAAGGGTAAAAAAATGCCCGGTCAGATGGGTAACGAGCGCGTCACTGTTTCCAACATTGAAATCGTAGACGTTCGCACCGAGGAAAATGTTCTCGTGGTTAAGGGACAAGTTCCTGGACCCAAGAACGGATTGGTGATGATCCGCAAGACCAGCTAGAGGGAAAAAACATGGCTACCATTACTATATACGATCAAACGAAAAAGGAAGTAGGGAGCATGGATCTTGCTCCGGAAGTTTTTGAAGTTCCGGTCAAGCCCGAAATCCTGAACCTTGTTGTCCGCGCACAGCTCGCTGCAAAGCGTAGCGGTACACATGCCACGAAGACTCGTGCCATGAAGCGCGGCGGTGGCGTCAAACCTTGGCGTCAGAAAGGAACAGGACGTGCACGTGCCGGTTCCTCACGTTCTCCGCTTTGGCGGGGAGGTGGTGTGACTTTCGGTCCACAGCCCAGAGACTACTCCTTCAAGGTTAATAAAAAGGTCCGTCGTCTTGCTCTCAAGATGGCTCTTACCTCAAGATTCAGCGAAGAAAAACTGATGATTGTTAAGAATATCGACCTTCCCGAGATTAAAACTAAGCTTTTCGCTCAGGTTGCAGAAAATCTCGGACTTTACAAAGCCTTGATTATTGTCAAGGATGCTGATAATAAACTCCTCCTTTCTGCGAGGAATATCCCAGGCATTAAAATGATCTCTGCTGACCAGATAAATGTTTATGACATTTTACGTCACCATCAGGTTGTTATGCTTGAGAATGCAGCACAGGATCTGCAGGAGAGGTTAAAATAGTCATGGACTATACTCAGATTCTTATCAAACCGGTCATTTCAGAAAAGGCTACTGACATTAAAGAGACTTCTAACCAAGTCACTTTTTATGTATTGCCATCTGCTAATAAGGTTGAAGTAAAAAAAGCTGTCGAAAGCGCTTTTGATGTTAAAGTTGATTCCGTACGTATTGTTCGGAAAAGACCCGGTCTTCGCAGAAAGTTCGGTCGCGTTGTCGGCAAATTGTCCGGCTACAAAAAAGCTTATGTTAAGCTTTTAGCGGGCGAAAAAATCGAATTCTTCGAGGGAGTTTAAGAGATGGCTACTCGTAAACTGAAACCTACCTCACCTGGTCGCCGTTTCCAGACTATCTCAGATTTTGATGAGATCACAAAGTCTACACCGGAGAAAGCTCTTACTAAAGGGCTGACCAAAAAGGCAGGTAGAAACAATAACGGTAGAGTTACTTCCCGTCATCGTGGCGGTGGTACTAAACGTCTTTACCGTATTATCGACTTCAAACGTAATAAAGTTGAAGTCCCAGCAACTGTTGCTTCAATAGAATACGATCCTAACAGAAGTGCTCGTATCGCTCTGCTTAATTATGCAGACGGTGAAAAGCGTTATATTCTCGCTCCGGTTGGTCTCAACCAGGGTGATAAAATTATTGCTGGAGAGAAAGCCGATATCAAACCCGGTAACGCTCTTTTGCTTAAGAATATCCCTGTTGGTACTGTCGTTCATAATATAGAATTGCATCCCGGTAAGGGCGGACAGTTTTGTCGCGCTGCCGGTACTTACGCTCAGCTTGTGGCTAAAGAAGGCAAATATGCTCTTATGCGTATGCCTTCCGGTGAAGTTCGCAAGGTTCTCGCAACATGTTGTGCAACCGTTGGTCAGGTTGGAAATATCCAGCACGAAAAGATCTCCATCGGTAAAGCCGGACGTAACCGCTGGCTCGGTAATAGACCAAAAGTCAGAGGTGTTGCTATGAACCCTGTTGACCATCCACTCGGTGGTGGTGAAGGTCGTAGCTCTGGTGGTAGACACCCTTGTTCTCCGTGGGGTATGCCTGCTAAGGGATACAAAACACGTAGTAAGAAGAAACCTTCTTCCAAGCTCATCGTTAAACGCCGCGGGCAGAAGTAGGAGACTGTAATGCCAAGATCACTGAAAAAAGGCCCGTTTATAGACGATCATCTGCTTAAAAAGGTCGTAAAGGCACAGGATTCCGGAGACCGCAAGGTTATCCAGACCTGGTCCAGACGTTCAACCATCATTCCAGAAATGGTGGGACTGACCTTCGCAGTTCACAATGGCCGTAAGTTTATTCCTGTCTTTGTCACAGAAAACATGGTAGGACACAAGTTGGGTGAGTTTTCACCTACTCGTACTTATTATGGACATGCGGCAGACAAGAAAAGCAAAGCCAAACGCTAGAAGGTGTTAAGCAATGGAAGCTAGAGCTATTGCAAAATATATGCGCATTTCTGCACAGAAAGTGCGCTTGGTAGCGGAAAACATCAAAGGGAAGCCTGTTGAGGAAGCTCTCAACATTCTGAAATTCACACCCAAAAAGGGTGCAGAAATGCTCAGTAAAGTGCTTTATTCTGCTGTTGCTAACGCAGAGCAGATTCCCGGAGTGGATGTTGACACTCTCCGAGTATCCATCGTCAAAATTGACGAAGGTCCTACTTGGAAGAGGATTCAGCCCAGGGCTATGGGGCGTGCCTTCAGAATTTTGAAGCGCACAAGCCATATAACCGTCGTAGTAAAAGAATCGTAGGGTAGCGTCATGGGTCAGAAAGTACATCCATACGGGTTCAGGCTTGGTTACACCAAGAACTGGCTTTCCAGGTGGTTCAGCAAAAAGGACTACCCCGCTTTCGTCTACGAGGACGACAGCATTCGTAAATATGTTAAAGAGAAAATCTTCCACGCAGGTATTGCGAAGATTGAGATAGAACGTGCCGGTGGCAAAATTCGTCTCATCATTCACACAGCTCGCCCCGGTATTATTATCGGTCGCAAGGGTGTTGAAATCGAAAAACTGCGTAATGATCTTCGTCAAAAATATAATAAAGAATTCGCCCTTGAAGTAAGTGAAATTCGCCGTCCTGAAACTGACGCGCAGCTCGTTGCTGAGAGTATAGCTCAGCAGCTCGAACGCCGTGTAGCTTTCCGTCGTGCGATGAAACGTACTGTAGGTCTTGCTCGCAAATTTGGAGCAGAAGGAATTAAGGTTGCATGTGCTGGTCGTTTGGCCGGTGCTGAAATCGCTCGTACTGAATGGTACCGCGATGGCCGCGTTCCTCTTCAGACTCTTAGAGCTGACATTGATTATGGTGTTGCGAGAGCAAACACCACTTACGGTGTCATCGGCGTTAAGGTCTGGATCTTTAAAGGAGAAATTCTTGATCACGAGGTGAACCAGTAATGCTTTCACCAAAAAAAGTTAAATTCCGTAAACGTCAGAAAGGGCGCAATAAGGGTAAAGCTCAGCGTGGATCCACAATAGCTTTTGGTGATATCGCCATTAAGACTTTGGAACACGGCAAGCTCAGCAACAACCAGATCGAAGCTGCTCGTATCGCTATTATGCGACACATTAAGCGTGGCGGACAGGTCTGGATCAGGGTTTTCCCTGATGTGCCTGTAACTGCCAAGCCTGCTGAAGTTAGACAGGGTAAAGGTAAAGGTTCCCCAGTTGGTTGGTGTGCACCTGTCAAACCAGGACGTATTCTTTATGAAGTAAAAGGTGTTGACCTTGCGCTTGCTAGAGAAGCTCTGGTTCGTGCATCCCACAAACTCTCTGTCAAGACTATGATTGTAGTTAAGGAGGGTTTGTAATATGAAAACCAAAGAATTGCGTGAACTTGATACCACTGCTCTTGCTGAAAAGTTGAAAGATGCCCGTTTAGAGTTGTTTAATTTACGCTTTAAGCATGCAACTTCTCAGTTGGAAAATACCCAGAGCCTTGTCAATGTTAAAAGAGACATTGCAAAGCTTCAGACAATTCAGCGTGAAAAGGAACTGGGAGCATAAGCCATGGCAGAGCTTAATTTAAAAGGAAACAGACGTGTTCTTAACGGGCTAGTCGTCAGCGATAAGGGTGACAAAACTATTGTTGTCCGCGTTGAAACTCTCGTTCAACACCCACTGTATAAAAAATTCATCCGCCGTCACACAAAATTCATGGCACACGATCCTGCTAATGAATGCGGTGTTGGCGATAAAGTACAGATTGTAGAATTCCGTCCCCTTAGCCGACGCAAAAGGTGGCATTTGGATAAAATTCTGGAAAAAGCAGTTTAGGGGTATAAGCCATGATTCAGGTAGAATCCAGACTAGACGTAGCTGACAACTCTGGTGCCAAACAGGTCCTTTGTATTAAGGTTCTCGGCGGTTCAAAGAGACGTTACGCAAGTGTCGGAGACATTATTGTGGTTTCCATTAAGGAAGCTATGCCCCATTCCAAAGTGAAGAAGGGCTCTGTGATGAAAGCTGTCGTTGTACGTACCAAGAAAGAAATTGGGCGTCCTGACGGATCTTACATCAAGTTTGACAATAACTCTGCCGTTCTTCTGAACAGCTCAAACGAACCAGTAGGGACTCGTATATTCGGTCCTGTTGCAAGAGAATTGAGGTCAAGCGGCTTCATGAAAATAGTTTCTCTTGCTCCTGAGGTTCTTTAAATCCTTATCATAAGAGAAGGTTAAACGGCATGAACAAGATACATGTTGATGACAAGGTAATGGTCATCGCCGGCAAGGATAAGGGGAAGATCGGCAAGGTCTTAAAGATCAACCGCAAGAAGGATACTATCCTTGTTGAGCAGGTTAACACGGTTTCCAGGCATACAAAGCCAAATCCTTATGCTAATCAGCCCGGCGGTATTGTTGAGAAAGAAGCCCCTCTTCACATCTCCAACATTCAGGTTGTGTGCCCATCGTGCACAAAATCAACCAGAGTTGGAGTTCGTGAAAACAATGACGGAACTAATGTCCGTTTTTGTAAAAAATGTAACGAAATCATCGACTAGGGTCTTGCGATGACACGTCTCGAACAAATATATACGGACAAGGTCGGCCCGGCTCTTAATAAAGAATTCGGGTATAAGAGTTCAATGGAGATTCCTTCTATAAAGGCTATCTCACTTAATATTGGACTCGGCGAAGCAAGCCAGAACGCAAAGCTCATTGACGGCGCTGTAACTGAACTTACTGCTCTTGCAGGTCAGAAAGCTGTTGTCACTAGAGCCAAGAAATCCATCGCAGCTTTTAAGTTGCGTGAGGGCATGCCAGTAGGCGCCCGTGTAACTCTTCGCAGAGAATACATGTGGGATTTTCTTGATAAACTCGTTAGTTTTGCGCTCCCGCGTGTGCGTGACTTCCGTGGAATTCCTGATAAAGGATTTGACGGTCGTGGTAACTTCACTCTTGGTATCAAGGAATTAACCATATTCCCTGAAATTAGGCTCGATCAGATTGAGCTTACCAAAGGAATGAATGTGACAATCGTCACCACCGCTAAAACTGACAAAGAAGGCAAGATGCTCCTCGAGCTTCTTGGAATGCCCTTCAAGAAATAGGAGGTCAGTGTGGCCAGAACAGCGTTAAAAGTTAAGGCTGGACGTAAGCCTAAGTTCAAGGTGCGCGGTTACAATAGATGTCCAATTTGTGGACGTCCTCGCGCATTCCTGCGGAAATTCGGCGTATGCCGTATTTGCTTCAGGGAGAAGGCCCTCGCGGGTGAACTTCCAGGCGTGCGTAAAGCCAGCTGGTAATATAAGGAGTTTGATATGCCTGTTGTCGATCCAATCGCCGATATGCTGACCCGCATACGTAATGCTCACGGTGCTTTCCATAAGACCGTGTCCATTCCAGGGTCAAAAATTAAAACCGCAATTGCCGGAATTCTTAAGGATGAAGGTTATATTAACGACTTCACAGCTGAAGAAAAAGATATAACTGTAACTCTTAAGTATGTTGATGGAAAATCGCTTATCAGCGGTATGAAAAAAATCAGCACACCCGGAAGACGCGTATTTGTAGGCGTTGAAGATATTCCCAGCGTCCTTAATGGACTAGGGGTTTGCATACTTTCCACTTCAAAGGGCGTAGTTGACGGAGTCAAGGCGAAAGACTTGAACGTCGGTGGCGAGCTCTTGTGCGAAATCTGGTAGAGAGGGTTTAAGATGTCCAGAATTGGAAAAAAACCTATTGATATACCTTCTGGTGTAGAAGTAACTGTCGGAGCTGATTCAGTTTCCGTCAAAGGACCTAAGGGTTCTATTTCTACTCCTATACACCCCATGGTCAGCTATAAAATAGCTGACAATGTGGTAGAGGTAATGAGGTCTGGCGAAACTCGTCAGGAATGTGCACAACACGGCCTGCACCGCACCCTTCTTTTCAATTGTATTGAAGGAGTCTCCAAAGGCTTCTCTAAAACATTGGAAGTCATTGGTGTCGGTTATAAGGTATCTGTGCAGGGTAAGAACGTCGTACTTAACGTAGGATATTCACACCCGGTACAGTTTCCACTTCCTGCTGGCATTGATGCCACAGCAGAAGGTAGCAAGCTTACTGTCGGCGGAGTTGACAAACAACTCGTTGGCGAAGTTGCCGCACAAATTCGTCGTGTACGCCCACCTGAACCTTACAAAGGTAAAGGTATTAAATACATTGACGAACAGATTAGACGTAAAGCCGGTAAGTCCGGTAAAAAATAGGGTACAGCCATGAAAATGACTAAAGAACAGGCAAGAAGACGTAAAAAAGTACGTATCCGCAAAAAAATCAGCGGTACTGCTTCACGTCCACGTCTTGTCGTTTTCCGTTCAAACAAGCACATGTACGCTCAGCTCGTAGATGATTTGATTGGCAAAACCGTGACAGCTTCCTCTACTTGCGCTCTTTTTAAGGGTGACGATGCTGTGAAGCTCACCTGCAAGGCCGCTGAAGCTGTTGGTAAAGACATTGCTGCCAAGGCTAAGGAATTGAATATCGATAAGGTCGTTTTCGACCGTAGCGGATATATCTATCACGGCAGGGTCAAGGCCCTTGCAGACGGCGCTCGTGAGGGTGGCCTGAAATTCTAAACTTATGGGAATATCCATGGAACAGAATGATCTGGGTCTGATTGAAAAAATCGTTTATCTCAACCGAGTTGCTAAAGTCGTAAAAGGCGGTAGAAGGTTCTCCTTCAGCGCCCTGGTTGTGGTAGGTGACGGTAAAGGTCAAGTCGGTTTCGGACTTGGTAAGGCTAACGAAGTTCCTGAAGCTATTAGAAAAGCTTCAGAAAGAGCACGGAAGGACATGATTTCCGTACCTCTTCTTGATGGAACACTTCCTTACGAAGTTCTGGGCCGTTATGGTGCAGGACGCGTTATGCTCAAACCCGCTTCAAAGGGTACCGGAATTATTGCCGGTGGACCAGTTCGTGCGGTGCTTGAAGTAGTTGGCGTTCACGATATCCTTACTAAGGCTATCGGCACTAATAATCCGCATAATGTACTTCGCGCGACTGTCGCCGGGCTTGCTTCTCTGCGTAGCGCAGACGAAGTTTCTCAGCTTCGCGGGAAGAAAGTTGTGACTCCCAGAAAGTAGGAGTACTAAAATGGTTAAAGTTAAACTTATTCGCAGCAAGATCGGTTGCAATCCTAACCAGCGCAAGACTCTTGTCGCTATGGGTCTGCGTAAGATCAGGCAAGAAAGAAGCTTTGAAGATAACCTCGTTATTCGCGGTATGATCAGCAAAGTTGCGCACCTTGTGGAGGTAACAAAATCATGAGGCTGCATGAATTATATCCGTTCCCTGAGGAACGCAAAAATCGCAAACGCATAGGTCGCGGTGGTGGATCTGGAACTGGGGGAACCTCAGGAAAAGGTCATAAAGGTCAGAACGCACGTTCTGGCGGTGGTGTCCCTGCCTGGTTCGAAGGTGGACAGATGCCTCTAGCACGCCGTTTGCCTAAACGTGGTTTCAAGAATCCTTTCCGTGAAGAGTATGTTGCTCTGAACATTGGAGCAATTCTTGGAGCTTTCGAAGGCAAGACTGAAATCTCTCTTCAGGATATTTATGATCGTGGTCTTTGTAAAAAGAATGCTCTCGTAAAAGTTCTTGGAATGGGCGAAATCAGTTCAGCTGTTACCATTGAAGCTCATCGCTTCAGCGCGTCTGCAACTGAAAAAATCACCAAGGCCGGCGGAACGGCCACAGCTCTGGAAGGATAATTGTGGCAACTGCTGGAGTTGACAATCTTTCCCGACTGCCGGAACTAAAGAAAAAAATCCTTTGGACATTTTTTCTTCTGGCTGTCTACCGGGCCGGGATTCACATCCCGGTTCCCGGTGTTGACAGTGCAGCACTAGCCGATTTTTTTGAGAGTGTTTCTAACACTCTTTTCGGCTTGTTTGATATGTTCTCCGGTGGCGGGTTGCGTAATCTGTCCATATTCGCGTTAGGCATTATGCCTTATATCTCCGCGTCTATTATTATCCAACTTCTTAATGTAGTAAGTCCAGACCTCAAAAGACTTAGTCAGGAAGGGGCTCAGGGACGCAAGAAGATTACTCAGTATACCAGGTATGCTACTGTATTAATTACAGTCGTACAGGGATTCGGTATTGCCATGGGATTAGAAAGTATGGTTAGTCCTACTGGCGCACCGGTTGTTCTCTATGCTGGATGGTCCTTCCGCTTAATTACTATTCTCACTTTAACTGCTGGAACCGTTTTCTTGATGTGGCTCGGTGAACAAATGACCGACCGCGGAATCGGAAACGGAATTTCAATGATCATCTTTGCCGGTATCGTAGCAGGTTTGCCTGCTGCTATTTTTAATACCGTAAGATTAATGAAAGCTGGAGAAATAACTCTTTTCCTGCTCATTTTCATTTTAGTATTTATGATCGCCATTCTAGCTTTTATCGTGTTTATGGAACGAGGTCAGCGTCGAATACCTATTCATTACGCTAAGCGTATGATGGGACGTAAAATGATGGGTGGGCAGACTACACATTTGCCTCTTAGAATTAATACCGCAGGTGTTATTCCCCCGATTTTTGCTTCCAGTATTCTGCTCTTTCCAACTACTTTGGCAAGTTTCTCTAATATTGAGTGGCTGTCAAAGATGTCTGCGCATTTTAGATCGGACTCTATCCTATACAATGTTGTATTTGTAGCTCTGATTATCTTTTTCTGTTATTTTTATACAGCGATCATTTTTGATCCTAAAGGAATTGCAGAAAATATTCAAAAGCAGGGTGGTTTTATCCCTGGTATCCGTCCCGGCACTAAAACTCGTGAATATATTGACCGAGTGCTTGCAAGAATTACCCTATGGGGTTCCTTGTATGTAGCAGCCATCTGTGTAATTCCTATGTTGTTAATCGCACAGTTCAACGTTCCTTTCTATTTTGGGGGAACTGCACTGTTGATCGTAGTAGGTGTGGCCATGGATTTCATGGGCAAGATCGAATCCTACTTGATTTCACGTCAGTATGACGGACTCATGGGCAAGGGAAGCAAGATTAAGGGCAGGTAGTAAGTTTTGAAGAAATTCAGAGGGATATACCTCAAAAATGACAAAGAGATTGGCCTCCTTCGTGAGGCCAATCGTTTTGTTTCTTTGATACTGGATATGCTTGGTGAATCAGTTAAATCTGGTATCAGCACCATGGATCTTGAGGACCTTGCAGCCAAAGCTTGTGAAGACTTTGGTGTAGAACCGGCTTTTAAAGGATACCATGGATTTCCTTTTGTCTTATGTTGTTCTGTGAACGAAGAAATAGTTCATGGGTTCCCGTCTAAAGAGCGTATTCTAAAAGACGGAGACATCATCAGCATTGATATGGGAGTTGTTTATAAAGGTTTTGTAGGTGATTCAGCCCGTACTTTTGCAGTTGGTTCAATCCCTGAAAGTACTCAAAAGTTACTGGATGTAACTTACGAGTCTTTAATGAAAGGTATCGAACAAGCTCGTCCCGGTAATAATCTTTATGAGATTTCAAGGGCAGTTCAAGTACACGCAGAGTCTAATGGATTTGGAGTTGTACGCAGGTTTGTCGGTCACGGTATCGGCCGTAATATGCACGAGAAACCTGAAGTTCCGAATTTTGTTCCTGCCGGATTGCCGGGAGTGACTCTTAAAACGGGAATGGTTATAGCCATCGAACCGATGGTTACAGTGGGTTCATATGAGGTAGAAATTCTATCTGATAATTGGACTGCCGTTACCAAAGACAGGAAGCTGTCTGCCCATTTTGAGCACTCAATTGCCATTACATCTGATGGCCCGATAATATTGAGCCTATCTTAATTTTAACAAATTGCTTAAACAGTGCTTGATTTTTCAAAATTAGTTCTGTATAAGTCATCCTTTGAATTTTCGTGGCAACGGAAGACTTGGCATGGATTCAACTGCCTTTTAGCCGGGTAGTTGATACATCATTGGCCCGCAGTCGGCTTGCTCCCGATTGGTTAAACTGTTAAACTGCATTATTTGGAGACGGTCATGAAAGTAAGACCATCTGTTAAGAAGATTTGTCCCAAATGCAAAGTAATCAGACGCAAAGGTGTTCTCCGGGTGATATGTGAAAACCCAAGACACAAACAGCGTCAAGGATAGAGAGGTATAACTGTGGCTCGTATCGCTGGAGTAGACCTTCCGAAAAATAAGCGTTTGGATATTGCATTGACTTACATTTTTGGTGTAGGTCGCACTACTGCACTCAAGATTCTTGACACCGTAGGTGTTGATTGGATGTTGAAAACTGATGACCTTAGCGGTGATCAGGTAAACGACATTCGTAAAGAACTTGAAGATAACTATAAAGTTGAAGGTGACCTCCGTCGTAACCAAGTTGCTGATATTAAGCGCTTGATGGACATAGGTAGTTACCGTGGACTCCGCCACCGTCGCGGACTGCCCGTACGCGGACAGAGTTCCAAAACCAACGCAAGGACTCGTAAAGGTCCCCGTCGCTCAGTAATGAGTAGGAAGAAATAGTAAATAAGATCAATCCGCAGACTTTGAGCCAGATTTTATAGGGTCTTCGTGCTGCTGGTATAAATTCAACTCATCTGGAGAGAATGGTATGGCTAGACCTCGCCGTTCCGGCAAGAAAAAAGAAAAAAAGAATGTTCCCGTGGGCATAGCCCACGTTAAAGCGACATTCAATAATACTATAATTACCTTCACTGATTTAAAAGGTAACGTTATCAGTTGGGCTACTTCTGGTGCTTCCGGTTTCAAGGGATCTAGAAAATCTACTCCTTTTGCTGCTCAGATTGCAGCAGAAACCGCCGCTAGAAAAGCTCAAGACCAGGGTATGCGTACCGTGGGAATCTTTGTAAAAGGCCCCGGTTCCGGTCGTGAGGCTGCTATGCGCGCCATCGGTAACATCGGTATGAAGGTGAACTTCATTCGCGATATCACGCCCATACCGCACAACGGCTGTCGTCCGCCGAAGCGCCGCAGGGTCTAACGTTCGCAGGAGAAAAACCTTGGCCAGATATACAAAAGCAAAATGCAGACTCTGCCGTAGAGAGGGCGAAAAGCTCTTCATCAAAGGCGACCGCTGCTTTACTGATAAGTGTTCATATGAACGTCGTCCCTATGCGCCTGGTATTGCTGGACGCATGAGAAAGAAAATGAGTGACTACGCTATTCAGCTTCGTGAGAAGCAGAAAGTGCGTCGCATGTACGGTATCCTTGAAGGTCAGTTCCGCGGTTATTTCAAGCGCGCTGATTCTATGAAGGGTGTAACCGGTGCTAACCTTCTCATTATTCTTGAAACTCGCCTTGACAACACCATTTACCGCTTAGGATTTGCCAATTCTCGCAATCAGGCACGCCAGCTTGTGAGACATGGTATTTTCAATAAGAATGGAAGACGTGTAGACGTTCCTTCCATGCATGTAAAACCTGGTGATGTTATTGAAGTTCGTGAAGAATCCCGTAAAATTCCGGTAATTCTCGAAGCTCAAGAAGTCATTGCTCGTCGTGGTTGCCCAGAATGGCTCCAGTCTGACGGTGCTGCCTTTAAAGGTGAAGTAAAAGCGATGCCGACTAGGGAAGACATACAGTTCCCTATCAACGAACAGCTGATTGTCGAGCTGTACTCCAAATAAGAAGGATTAGTGCATGCTTATTCAAGACGGTGACAAACTCATCAACACACGCAACTGGGCCGAGCTTGTCAAGCCGGAACAGCTCGTGCGCGATTCCAAGTCCAACGAGCTTTACGGCAAGTTCATTTGTGAACCCTTGGAGCGTGGATTTGGCACAACCATAGGCAATTCCCTTCGTCGGGTACTTTTGTCTTCTATGCAGGGTGCAGCTGTGGTTGCTGTTAAGATCGAAGGCGTGCAGCACGAATTCACCACCATTGAAGGTGTGATGGAAGATGTCACTGAAATCGTGCTGAACATCAAACAGATTAGATTCGCAATGACAACTGATGAACCTCAGTTTCTTACCTTATCGGTAAATAAGCAGGGTGTCGTCACCGCAGCTGATATTCAGGAAAACCAGAACGTCAAAGTCCTCAATCCTGAGCAGACTATTGCGACTCTCTCTGAGAAGATGGTACTCGATATGACTTTCGAGATCCGTATGGGTAAGGGATACGTTCCTGCTGATATGCATGATGGTCTTGTAAACGAAATTGGTCATATCCAACTAGACTCAAGCTTTTCTCCGATCCGTAAGGTAGCTTACAGTGTAGAGCAGGCTCGTGTCGGTCAAATGACCAACTATGACAAGCTAGTTCTTGAAGTCTTTACCGATGGTTCTGTCACTCCTGAAGATGCTGTCGCTTATAGCGCAAAAATTCTTAAGGAACAGCTTTCTGTTTTCATTAATTTTGATGAAATGGGCTCTGAACAAGAAGAGTCTAAAGAATGTGACCTCGACCTGAACCCGAATCTGTTCAAAAGTATCGATGAACTTGAATTGTCCGTTCGTGCGACTAACTGCCTCAAGGCTGCTAACATTCGTATTGTTGGCGAACTTGTACAGCGTACTGAACAGGCCATGCTTAAGACTAAGAACTTCGGACGTAAGTCTTTAGATGAAATCCGCAGAGTTCTTGACAGTATGGAACTTAAGTTCGGGATGCCCTTAGAGGATTTCGACAAAAAGCATCAGGAATGGCTGAAGAGGAAAGAGAAAAATGAGGCATAATAAGTCCGGAAGAAAGTTCAACAGAACCGGTTCACATAGAAAAGCCATGTTCCGTAACATGGTCCGTTCACTGTTGACTTATGAACATATGCGTACCACTGAGCCTAAAGCGAAAGAACTGAGAAGTTTTGCTGAAAAGCTGATTACTCTAGCACTTCGCGACGATCTACACTCAAGACGTCTTGCTTACAAGACTCTCGAGAATCATAGTCTCGTTCAAAAGCTCTTTGATGAAATCGGTCCCCGCTTTGTTGGCGGTGGCGGTGGTTACACTCGTATTATCAAGCTTGCTGAACCACGTAAGGGCGACTGTGCTCCTATGGTGATCATCGAACTTACAAAACGTGCTGAAGCTCCTGTAGCTGCGGCGACTGAGGCTCCTGCAGAGGCAACTCCTGCAAAAGAAACTCAGGAAGCATAAATTATGCTACTTAGAAAAGGGGCGGAGTTAATTCCGCCCCTTTTTTTTTAAATTTTATTTATAGATATTTCTGATATGAGGTATTGGGATGGACTTACGAAGACTTGAAGCTTTTTGTAAGGTATACGAATGTAAAAGTTTTTCTAAGGCAGGAAGAGAATTATTCCTCTCACAGCCTACGATTAGTGCACATATTTCGACTCTTGAAGAAGAACTGGATGTACAGCTTTTTGACAGATTGGGAAGGTCTATTTTGCCGACTCAGGCTGGAGATGTGCTATATCGAAATGCTAAAAATATTTATGACCTGATTGGAAAAGCACATTCTGAAATTAATTTGCTTCGTGATAAAGTTGTGGGTGATTTAGATATCGGGGGAAGTACAATACCTTCTCACTATCTTTTACCCGGGATTTTATATGAATATTGCAAAAAATATCCTGATGTACGAGTTCATATGTCAGTCGGCGACACTTCAGAAATTTTACGCAAGATTCGCTGCGGTGAACTGATTGTCGGAATTGTCGGTGCGGCAAGTGATGCTCCGAACATTGATTTTGTTCCCATTATGCGAGATGAGCTGGTAATTGTCGCTCCGCCTGTGCTGGTAAAGAACTATGAAGGGATTGTTGATATTCAGCAGCTCGCTGAATTACCTTGGGTAATGCGTGAAGAAGGGTCCGGTACTCGTAAAGCTCTTGAAGCGGGCTTGTCAGAGATTGGAACCAGTATTCGTGATCTCAATGTCACTGTCTGGGTTGAATCGACTCAGGCCGTAGTTCAGTGCGTTAAGGCAGGGCTTGGCATCAGTGTTACATCTCGTCTTGCAGCTCAGCCTTTGATAGATTCTGGCGAGCTTGTTCATATTAGCGGATTACCTTTGAACTTAGAGCGCAGTTTTTATCTTGCGCACCTTAGCGGTCGAGAGTTTTTCCCTGCCGTTCGCTATTTTATCGAACATATTAAAAACAGTGCTTTTGATTTTTAAAAGAACTTTATTAAATAAAAAAGGAGCCGGAAATATGAATATTTCCGGCTCCTTTAGTTGTATTATATTTCAATGAAATTAAGATCAGGAACTTTCGATATCTGCCCTGTCTTTTTTAAATACTCTGCGAAAACTTTAAGTCCTTCAGTTTCCATTTCCTTCAGGTTGTAGACTAACCCTTCATAATAAGAATTTACTTCAGGCAGTGCGAGAACGCTTTTTTCAGCAGTAAGCTCTGACATGCGTCCAATATTAGCCTGTCCCCATTCCTTGCCTTTTATCAAAGTACGTACAGCGTCTTTAACGGCAGGACTGTCCGCCACGTCTTTACGTACTACCCATACTCCAAAGATAAAGGGGAGTCCTGTCCATTGTCTCCACGCTTCACCCAGATCCAATTTATATGGATAATCTTTGTGATGCCGCAGGTTCAAAGCTTCATCACCTATGGTCAGAATAGCTTCGGGTCTTTCGCCTGATTCAATCAGTTCTGCTGCGTTGCCTGTTTCATATTCTGGATAAATAGGAATATATTCTGTCAGCAAAATCTTCAGTAAGGCAGCTGAAGTATGTGTCTGTGCACTGACAAGAATTTTACATCCTTTCAGCTCTTCAATGGGCTTGCGGCTGATCAATAACACCGACTGAACTGGCCCACAGCTGCCGATAGCTATGTCAGGTATCAGTTTATACTGCTCTGCGTGGCGCAGATATTCGATTGAAGATGTTGATGAAATATGGAGCAATCCTTCAGCCATTAATTTATTAAGTTGAGCTGGAGGGCCATAGAAAAATTTAAAATTATTTTCTATGAGTTTTGATTCCAGTGGATAATATATCGGGAGAACATTTAAATATGATATTCTGCCTACTTTAATTTCATTAACCATTGTGTTTCTCTGTAAGGGTATAATCCATAAGTCTTTGCTTCGGAGCGAATCCTGCTTTTTTAATCAGATTTGCTATTTCATTTTCAGATAAACTGAAACTTACACCGGCCGCTTTAACGACATTTTCTTCAATCATTGTTGAACCGAAATCATTGCCGCCATAAAAGAGTGCGAGCTGGGCAATTTTAGGCCCCATTGTAACCCATGAAACCTGTATGTTGTCAAAGTTATCGAGTACGATTCGTGATACAGCCAACATGCGCAGATATTCAACGCTTGTCAGCCTGCGGGCATTCGGAATGTTGGTGTTGTCCGGCTGAAATGTCCATGGAATAAAGGCGGTGAATCCGCCTGTTCGATCTTGAACTTCGCGAAGGGCAAAAAGATGTTTCAGCCTGTCGGAAGGTTGTTCCGCATGTCCGAACATCATGGTCGCAGTTGTTCTTATTCCCATGTTATGGGCTGTTTCCATAACGTTAAGCCATTCCTTGGTAGAGCACTTGTTCGGTGCAATCTTGCTTCTTACTTCATCTACAAGTATTTCAGCTCCTCCGCCGGGAATGGAGGCAAGCCCCGCGTCAATAAGCCTTCTCAGCACATCTTTAACAGGAATTCTTTCCAACTCGCTGAAATACACAATTTCCGGTGGTGAAAATGCATGTATGTGAACCGGATAATTATCTTTGATAAAACGGAGCATATCTTCGTAGAAAGTGAGCGGCAAATCAGGGTTATGACCGCCTTGCATAAGAATTTGCGTTCCGCCCAGATCTACAGTTTCCTGAATTTTCTGTCCTAGCTCTTCCCTGCTGATGACGAAACCGCCGTCTTGGCCCGGAGCTACATAAAATGCACAAAACTTACAGCCGCATGCGCAAATATTTGAGTAGTTTATATTTCTATCAACTACGTAGGTAACGTTCATATCCGGGTGTTTAGACATTCTGACCTGATGTGCTAAACAGGCCAGATCAAATATATCAGCTTTTTCCAGCAGAATCATTGCTTCATCAAAATTAATGCGTTCTCCGGCGGAAACTTTTGCGCCTATTTCTAGAACTTCTGCCGGACTTTGAGTAATACTTGTCATATTAAATATCCTTCTGACTCAGGAAATTTCATTAAAAGCAGCATCGCGTTCAACCGGAACAAATCCGCAACCGATAATCATCTCTTCCAGATCTTTTCTGCTGATAGCCTGATCAGATGATGCTCCTGCCATATGCCCGATTATTTCTTCCACAACTGTTCCGTCAAAGTCATCTGCTCCGTAGTGAAGAGCAGCCTGAGCCTGTTTAACAGTGAGCATTACCCAATAGGCTTTTATGTGTGGAATGTTGTCCAGCATAAGTCTGCTTATGGCTATGGTTCTTAATTCGTCCAACCCCGTCAGCGGGTTATCTATTTTAAGTTTGCTGTTTTCAGTTAGAAACGGAAGAGGGATGAAACAGTTATAACCGCCGGAAATATCCTGCTGTTTGCGTAACCTGTCCAGATGATCAAGGCGATCTGCAATTGATTCGACATGCCCGTAAAGCATTGTGCAGTTTGTGGAGAACCCTAGTGAATGGGCTTCGCCGTGTATCTTAAGCCATGTTTCGGCATCGATTTTTTTAGGACATATTTTGTTGCGCGTTTCAGAAGCGAATATTTCTGCTCCGCCGCCTGTCAGCATTTCAACTCCGACCGCTTGTAACCTTTTCAGAATTTCAAGAGTCGTAGTTTTTTCAATGTTTGCGAAGTTTGCAATTTCAACAACCGTAAAGCATTTCAGAGTTGCCTTGGGAAATTCTTTTTTAACCTCTATGAAGGTTTCTTCAAAAAAAGAAAGAGGAATATCTGGATGACATCCGCCGACCACATGAATTTCACGCGGCGAAACGGGGGCATTACGCAATTTCTCTAAAATTTCATTCTTTGATAAATGAAATGATCCTTCCTCACCGCGTTTGCGTGCATAGGCACAAAATTTACAACCGTTAATACAAATATTGGTATAGTTGATATGGCGGTTCAAGACATAGAAAGCTTTGTTTCCGTGCAGCTTGCGCCTTGCTATTGATGCCAGAGCGCCCAGTGCATTGATGTCGGCGCAGTTATATAGGATGTGACCGTCTTCAATAGAGAGTCTTTCCCCGTCCAAGACTTTTTCCAGAATGGAACCAAGCCCTACGTTTTCGAAATATTTTTTTGAAATCATATTTTCACCTTTGTTGAACCGTAAATAAAAGTCGGCTCGTGCTATGTCAATACTGGATTTTATATCAGTAAAAATATAAAACTATTTCCATGAGCAAAATACTGAAATTGGGCTTTTCACCATGCCCCAACGATACCTTTATATTCCACGCTCTCGCAAGCGGAGCGATCAATATTGAACCATACAAACTAAGCATTACTCTTGCTGATGTTGAAGAACTGAATTCTCTGGCCCGCACCGGGCAGATGGATATCTGCAAAGTTTCAGCTCATGCGGCCGCGCATATTATGAATGATTATATTCTTCTGCGTGCCGGAGGAGCTATGGGCAGAGGAGTAGGGCCTCTTTTACTGACTCGGGAACCTTGCACTATAGAAGCCCTGAATGGCAAGCGTGTAGCTATACCGGGCATCCATACAACTGCAAATTTATTGTTCAGTCTCATGTGCCGTGAAGCCGGAATACATGTTGAAACGGTTGAAATGGTCTTCGACGAAATTATGCCAGCGATTGCTTCAGGCAAAGTGGAAGCCGGGGTGGTTATTCATGAAGGGCGTTTCACTTTTAGCGGGATGGGACTTACAAAGCTTGCCGACCTTGGAAAGTGGTGGGAGGATTATTCAGGTCTGCCTATCCCGCTCGGCTCTATCGCTATAAAAAGGTCACTTGGAAGCGAAGTCGCTTCATTGATAAACTCCGCAATACGTAGAAGTCTGACTCTTTCACAGGTCGACCCCAGTCAATCATGGTCCTACATAAAGAATCATGCGCAGGAGATGGACGAGAATGTTATCAACGAGCATATAAACACTTTTGTTACCGACTACAGCATGGACGTAGGTAAAGAAGGTGAGGACGCTGTTTCCAGGCTGCTGCGCGAAGCAGCTCAAATGGATTCACTCAATCTTCCGGATGGTCCATTCTTTATTAAGGAATAGGGTTAACTGCTAATTTAGGTTTTTTACGGCTGCGATGATCCTGGCTGAGTATTACGCCGAACATCACAAGACCTGCGGCAAAGATTTGGATAGTGTTTAATTTTTCATCCAGTATCGTACAGCCCATGATCAAAGTAAAAACAGGAATTAGGTTAACATATGCAGTGGTCTGACTGGCCGGCAGGCGACTCATTCCATAGTTGTACAAGCCGTATGCGCCTAAAGTGATACCTATTCCCAGATAGATAATTGAAAACGCCGCTGCCGGGTGAAATTCTGTCGGCAACACCGTTGTCGGCAGGGCCAGCAACGGGAGATAGAACAATGCTCCCATGGTTGCTTGAAAAGCGGTGATAAAAACTGCTGAATAGCGGGCGGTCATTTTCTTTAAAATGGTCATATAGCCAACTGCGCAGCACATTGCTAAAAATTCAAGAAAATTTCCTAGAACAGGATTCGGTGATGCGTCTGTTGTGCTGCTGTAGATTGAAAGCCAGATTCCCCCGGTTACAGCCAATAAAAATCCGAGGACAGTTTGCTGACTCAGTTTTTCTCCCAAAATAAATCTTGATGACACAGCCATAAGTAGTGGCAAGGTTGCCACGATCATTCCGGCTTCTGACGCAGAAGTGTACAGCATAGCATGGCTTTCAAATATAAAGTACATGCACGGTTCACAAAAAGCCATGAAGACCAGCAGTTTAAAGTCTCCCTTTTGAAATTTTTGTTTTCGCAAGGATGGAAGAAAAAAAATAATGCACAGTGATGCCAGCATCATTCTTCCGAAAATAACAACCATGGGGTCGTAGACAGCCAAGGCAATTTTGAGAACAATAAATGAACTGGCCCACAGGAAAACCGCGGTAACAAGGGCGACCATAGGTACATATTTTGAATCAGCAAAGGGCATTTTGTTACTCTTAACAGCAAATTTTTACACGGTGTAAGGTAAAAACAAACATTAAAATAGAAAACCCCGGAAGAACTGATTCTTCCGGGGTTTTAGTTTTTTTAAAGAAGATTCAGACTATTTGCACCACGCAAGCAGGTTGAATGGATGGTAATTGTTATCCGGATTTTCTGCATAACGGCAACCGAGGTTTGAGTCATCGCGTTTGTTGATGATATCAGAATCAGACCCTACAAAAAAATTGCATTTGTTATTGTTGCATACAACGATAACTCCCCATCCTGATTCCGGTGGGGCAATCCAAGGGGAAAGAGGTTCATTGCAATGGGGGCAGAGTCTTTCTTCTAATTCAACACCGCTATAAATATAAGTCATGGCTGGTCTCCTTGAAATATGCTTAAAAAGATTGACGCTGTGAATTAATTCACAACATCCATAAAGTAATGATCATTGATAGAACGTCAAGAGGCTGATTCAACTACTTCGCGTAAAGCCTTGAACAGAGCTCTGGAAGATTTAGGAGGTTTTCCTGAATCTATTTCCTTTTTAGCATTTCTGGCGAGTTGCGCGATTCTTTGTCTTTCTGCATTCGGATGAAGTTCCATAAGCTCATCAAGCATGGTCATATCGCCTTCGATAAGTCTTTTTCTCCACTTCTCAAGCATATTGAATCGCATGTTGTCTTCACTGTTACCGAATTCGACGTCATTTAGAAAATCGATTACGGGCTGAGTTTCAATTTCACGCATTAATTTGCCGAGGTACTGAGTTTGACGTCTTTTTGCTTCATGAGCAGTAATAGCCTTAGCTTCCAAAACTTCGTCTATGAAATATCGTGGAAGTCCTGATTTCTTAAGAGATTCAGGGCCTAATTCCATTAATTTTTCAGCTAATTTCTGTAACTTAGTCATTTCCCGCTTTTTATGGGAGCGACTAGGTCCTGAATATTCCTCTTCTTCTTCGTCGTAGTATTCTTCTTCGTAGTTAGACATATTTTTTCTGTTTTGTAGTTATGGATAGCCATAACGAAATGATGAATTTTTAAAAAAGTATCATCCACTTTTTTACGAATAATCACAAGCTAAGATATTCAGCTTCTGTTAGTGAGCCAGACTCCGCCAATTGTGAGAATTCCGCCGATAATAAGCGGCAATCCTACAGATTCACCAAGAAGAATCACTCCTAGAAGTATGGCTGTTATGGGAACAAGATTAATAAATATGCCGGCTTTTGACGGACCTATTTTCCCGATAGCGTCACAATACCAGCTGAAACCCAAAGTTGTTCCAAGAAAAGCGAGGAATATAACGCAGCCGAAGTCAAGTAAGGTTATTTTTTGTACTTCGGCGATCAGGTTGTTGGAAAAGGCCGGAACAGCCAGCATCACTGTGCCGAATAAGCAGGACCAGAATACAGCGTTAAAAGGTGAAACTTTTTTCATTACCGGCTTTCCGGCCAGAGAATAGGCTGTCCAGCTTAACACGCAGCCTAGAATACAGAGGTCGCCGAAACTGACTCCTTGAGTCAGCAGAGTTATGGGATTTCCATTTCCAATAACAGTCGTCACGCCGACAAGAGCAAGCAGAAAACCAGCCGCTTTTGATAAAGTGAACTTTTCTTTAAATATAACGGCAGAGCCGATGGCAATTACTGTCGGTACAGCAGCAATTATCAAAGAAGCTCTACCTGCTGAAATGGTTTGAAGCCCCGTGAAGAACATAATATTATAAAGAAAAACTCCGGTCACAGCCATAAGCATTAAAGGTAAGATATCTTCTTTTTGACACTTCGGAGGTTTTCCCGTTGATCTGCATATGAGTAGAAACATAAAAAATGTCGCGAATAAAAAGCGGAGAAATGCTGCTGAATAAGGTGACATGTCACCTGCTAAAATTTTTCCGGCAATCCAAGTTCCGCCCCAAAAGACTACAGACCCGATCAGCTTAAGATAAACAATACGCGATGATGACATTAGTTTTTGGTGTTCTCATTAAGGATGTTTAAGGTGTAGTCAGTAACTTCTTCAACGAGATCTAAACATACTTTTTGCTTAATACCTTCGTTTTTAAATTTGTTACTTCCGTCAGGTATCGATAAGTCGCAATCGGTAAGTTTAAAACAGTTGTCACTGTTGAATTTGTTTTTAAAATGGGCCGTGAGTAACTGTGTAAGCTTATAGCACAGATCTACTGACTGGTCAGGGGCTGTCCGTCCGTGAATCAAACTTATAGCCAGAATTCCTCCTGCTAAAGCTCCGCAATTTCCTTTAGTTCTTGCTGTCCCGGAACAGAACGCTGTGGCAATAGCCGGAACATTAGAATTCTCAATTTTTCTTGCCTCGCAGATTGCAAGCAGAACGCTTTCTGCGCACATGTAGCCGTTTTCAAAATAATATCGTGCTCTTTGTCCGTGCATATAGAATTCTCCGGTAAAATAGGGATACGTCAGATTTGTATTGGTAGTGATAGGTCAAGAGTGGGAAATATTTAACTTCGTAAGATTGTAATGGAAAATAGTTACCTCGGATTAATGTGTCAAGATGGTTTAAATGTGACACTTGAAGCCGAGCCTGTGTCTAAAATACAATTTTTACGAATATTATGCTGTAAAAGCTTTCAATTGAGTACAAAAACATTTAATTGAGTGTTAGATTAGCTAAATTTTAGAGTATTATTGTGTATGATGTTTTCGGAGTCATCAGTATTTGTTTTCATGCGGCTCAATTCATGGTTGCTGAATCATGATCTTTATTTTAGTAGGAACATAAATGATTTTTCTGACTTATCTTCTCAAAAAATACTGTTTATCAAAACTTTAATCTGTGTTGCGGTGTTAATTGCGTCTTTTGTCTTGACAAAACCTTTAAAATTGAATTTTATTCGTATAAACACATGAGTAAGAAAAAAATCGACGAAACTGACAGAAGAATTCTGACAATACTTCAGAATAGCGGAAGAATTTCGAATGCCGATATCGCAAGAAAGGTCGGAATGGCTCCTTCTGCTGTACTTGAGCGGGTGCGTAAGCTGGAAAGCAAGGGCATACTTGTCGGATATGAAGCTATTGTATCCCCTCAGTCTGTAGGACGATCCCTGACAGCATTTATTTACGTTAATGCGAGTGAAGGTGTCGGAGCTACAGATACAGGTGCTGAACTAGCTAAGATTCCCGGGGTATTGGAAGTGCATTATTGTGCAGGACGGGACAGCTATTTAATTAAGGTCAGGTGCGAAGATACTGACGGCTTGGCAATTATGCTCGGCAGTATCGGAAGTATTGAGACCGTGAGGGATACGAATTCCACCATCGTTTTAAATACGATTAAGGAATCCAGAGCTATTCCCCTTGGCGAAGACATCGATGAAGATTTTTAGCAGACTGAGCAAATCTCCTGCCGATAGTTTTGCAGCATAGCCTGAATTGGAGCTGTGAATGCTCCAATTCATGGATTGCCTGAAACTTGGGTGTGATTTTTAATCAGTCTGCGAAAATAATTTCAAAGGCGAACATTAAAAATCATGGAGAATTTTTATGAGTGTAGAAATTTCTACTCTTGACCCGCAGGTCATTGAGCGCGGTAAAGTCTTTTTTAAATCTATTTCAGGTGAGGCCCCATCCGTTTTTAATAAAGGATGGTGGACTGGAAAGGTTATGGACTGGGCAATGAAGAATGAAGACTTCAAGGTCCAGATGTTTCGCTTTGTCGATGTTCTGCCATATCTGAATACTTCTGATTCACTTTCAAGACATATTGAAGAATATTTTGCAGCGGATGACAGCAATATCCCTGATGTTCTTAAATGGGGCGCATCTAAAACCGGATTCGGCGGAGGTCTTGTTGCAAAGGTTCTCAATAGAACAATCCGCACTAATATTGAAGGTATGGCCCGTCAGTTCATCATCGGTCAGCAGGCTAAAGAAGCGGTAAAAGGAATTCGTAAACTCCGTAAAGACGGCTTTGCGTTTGTTCTGGACCTCTTAGGTGAAGCGACTGTCAGTGAAGAAGAAGCTCAGGCTTATCTTGACGGGTATATGGAAGTTCTGGGTGCCATTGAAAAAGAATATAAAAAATGGGATGCGCTTGACAGTTCCGGTGATCTTGACTGGGGAAGTGCTCCTAAAATAAATGTAGCTGTAAAGCCGTCAGCATTTTATTCACAGTCCAAGCCTGTTGATCTTGAAGGAACAGTGCAGGGCATGATTAAAAGCATTGAACCTGTTTATCAGAAAGTGATGGGCATGGACGGGTTCATGTGCATTGATATGGAGTCTCTGAAATATAAAGAGCCTACCGTTGAAATGTTTAAAAGGCTCAGAAAGAAATATCCGGAATATCAGCATATCGGAATTGTTTTTCAGGCATACCTTAAAAGCGTAGACAATGATGTTAAAGGATTAATCGAGTGGGCCAGAGCAGAAAACCTGCCTATATCCATACGTCTTGTAAAGGGTGCTTACTGGGATTCTGAAACAGTCATAGCCAAACAGAACGACTGGGAAGTTCCGGTATGGACGCATAAGCCTGAAACTGACGCGGCTTATGAACGTGTTGCCAAAATGATTCTTGAAAACAGCGATATCTGTCATTTTGCCTGCGCATCACATAATATTCGTACTATTTCAGCTGTCATGGAAATGGCCAGTGTTATGAATGTTCCGACTGAAAGGTATGAATTTCAGGTACTGTACGGAATGGCTGAACCTGTCCGTAAAGGCTTAAAAAATGTTGCCAAGCGTGTACGTTTATATTGCCCTTACGGTGATCTTATTCCCGGAATGGCGTATCTAGTTCGCCGCTTGCTTGAAAACACCGCAAATGAATCTTTCTTGAAACAGACTTTTGCCGATGAAGCAGATGTCAGTATTCTTCTTGAAAATCCTGAACTGACCCTTAAACGTGAGTTGGCGAATAAACCCGCTGCGAAGCCTGACACGCGAATCCGTTATCGAGGAGTTGAGGGCGAGCTGGAACCTTTCAGTAATTTCCCCCCGGTAGATTTTACAGTAAAAGAAGAACGTGAAGTATATCCTGCTGCTATGAGCAAAATACGCAAGGATTTCGGTAAAAAGTATGCACTTCATATTAACGGGAAGGATGTTGTAACTGACGATACTCTCGATTCATATAATCCTGCGGATCCTTCAGAAATTATCGGAACTGTTTGTCAGGCCGGAATTGCTGAAGTTGATCAGGCTGTCAGTGCGGCCAAGCAGGCTTATATTGACTGGCGCAATGTTGAACCTAGAGAACGTGCGCAGTATCTTCTTAAAGCTTCAAAGTATTGCAAAGAACATATTCATGATCTTTGCGCTTTGCAGGTGCTTGAAGTCGGCAAGCAGTGGGATCAGGCACAGGCTGATATCGGTGAAGCAATTGACTTCATGGAATATTATGCCCGTGAAATGATCCGCCTAGGCGATCCTAAACGTATGGGTAACTCTCCCGGAGAGTTCAGCCAGTATTTCTATCAGGGTAAAGGTGTCGCCGCTGTAATCGCTCCTTGGAACTTCCCTCTGGCAATCAGTGTCGGAATGGTTGCAGCTGCTATTGTCTGCGGTTGTCCGGTTGTCTACAAACCTGCTGGTATTTCCTCTGTCGTCGGGCACGGACTTGTCGATATGTTCAAAGCCGCAGGACTTCCTGACGGTGTATTCAACTACACCCCGGGTCGCGGTTCTGTAATGGGTGACTATCTTGTCGATCATCCTGATATCGCTGTAATAGCTTTCACAGGATCAATGGAAGTAGGTTTAAGAATTCAGGAACGTGCTGCAAAGGTTCATCCCGGGCAGGAACATTGCAAAAAAGTTATCGCCGAAATGGGCGGTAAAAATGCAATTATTATTGATGATGATGCCGACCTCGATGAAGCCGTGCTCGGAGTGCTTTACGCCTCCTTCGGTTTCCAGGGGCAGAAATGTTCTGCCTGTTCCCGCGTGATTGTTCTTGATTCTATTTACGATAGATTTGTGCACCGTCTGAAAGAAGCTGCTGAATCCGTTAAGCTTGGACCTGCTGAAGATCCTTCAAATTACATGGGACCGGTTGTCGATAAGGCAGCACAGAAAAATGTTCTCAATTACGGCAAAATAGCTGAAGAAGAAGGTAAAGTTCTTGTTAAGCATGAAGCCCCTGCTGAATACCTTTCAAAGGGTGGATGCTATACGCCTCTGCTTATAGTGGAAGGAATTACCAAGGAACATCGCATTGCTCAGGAAGAAGTTTTCGGACCGATACTCGCTGTCATGCGGGCAAGCACATTCCTTGAAGCTGTGGATATTGCAAACTCAACAAAATTTGCATTGACCGGAGCAGTCTATTCCAGAAGCCCTAAAAATCTTGAATATGCTTCCAGAGAATTCAGAGTAGGTAACTTATACCTTAATAAACCAAGTGTCGGAGCTCTTGTTGAAAGACATTCCTTTGGCGGATTTAAGATGTCAGGCGTCGGTTCAAAGTCCGGTGGTCCTGATTACTTGTTACAGTTCATGGACCCGCGCTTAGTCTGTGAAAATACTATGCGGCGCGGTTTTGCACCGATTTCTGATGATGATGATTGGGTAGCATAAACTGTAATCAGTTAATTTGTTAATATATTAAAAAGAGGGGCTGCATACGCAGCCCCTTTTTTTATTTACTGCAATTGTTAAGTTTACCAATTAATGATTTGAGCGATCCGGCAAGTGAGGTTATGTTTTTAACTGTCTTTATCGATCTATCCACACTTTCTGATGTCTCGGTAGAGATGGTATTGATCTCTATGGTCGCCACATTTATCTGTTCACAGGCTGCGGATTGTTCTTCTGTTGCTGTGGCAATAGAATGAACTTGGTCGGCGGACTCAGCTACAAGGTCAACGATGGCTTTAAGAGATTGACCTGCCTCGGTTGCAAGTTCAGAACATTGTCTGACAGATCCTTCAGTATCATTCATTATTGCCAGACTGGAGGCTGTGCCATCCTGAATGCTTGAAATTGCTTTGCCGACTTCCTGTGTAGCGGTCATTGTCTTTTCAGCAAGTTTGCGTACTTCATCTGCAACCACTGCAAAACCTCGTCCAGCTTCACCTGCTCTGGCCGCTTCAATCGCAGCGTTTAAAGCCAGAAGGTTTGTCTGGTCGGCAATATCAGAAATGACGCCCATGATCTGACCGATTGCTTCCGCCTGATGACTGTGTTCAGCTAGAGCATTCTTTAACGAAGAGGTGTTTCCCTGAACTTCATCTGTGGCACTTACAACCTGTTCAACAATTTTGAATCCTTCGGCCGCTTTTTTGCTTGCTTCCGATGTCCCGCTTGAAGCATTTGCTGAACTGCCGGCAACTTCTAATATTGTAGCGTTCATCTGCTCTACAGCTGTTGCCGTTTCATGGGTGCGATCTTTCTGGTTGTCGGCACCTGTTTTAATTTCACGGCTTTGATTAGAGAGTTCTTCCGTTGCGGTATTCAAATCTACAGTTATGGTCTCAATTTCATTTGAGATTGCAGACATTTTGTCAATCAGAGAGTTTGCGTATTCTTTTTCCTTTTGCGCTTCCAGCATTGACAGCTCGGCTTTTTCCGCCTGCGCATTCGCTTCAATACTTTTTTGCTGCGCGTCATTCATGCTCCGTTTCAGCTTAATAATCATTTGAGCAATGGTTACACGGAGCGATTCCAATTCGCCTGAGAGCTCCATCTTTTCGCAAGCGTCATAATTGCCTTCGCTGACTTGCAGAGCACATCTTTCAAGAGAATTCAGAGGATCAAGAATAGACTTTATAATAAGAGTTATTGCAATGAGCAGTAAGAGCGTTGTGGCAACTTCAACACCGACAACAATCGATGAACTCATGTTTTGCTGGTTTTGACGAAAGGCTGTTGCTCCAGTTGAAAGTTTTTTTAGGATCGGTTCCATCTGGCGCGCAATTTGTATAAATTCAACGTCATCTTTTTTAATTTTCAGTGAGAGATCAGCATACTCTTCCATGTCACTTTGATAACTGGAGAGGAGCAGCAAGATTTCCTGTTTTCTTTTTTCAGTAAAACCAGATTGCTTAACATGTTCTATTAAGCCGGTCATAGTTGATTTAAAGTTTTCAATCTGCTGGGTTTCTCCCCACATCATGAAGTTTTTTTCATAGCGGCGGAGCAGGTTAATCGGCCCTTCAAAAGAATTGTCTTCATCAACTATGTTTTTTTCAACTGAACGAATGGTGTCCCGCAGTTTTCCCTGCACTCCTTCTGTCGGAATCAGCCCCAACTTGATGTAGTTATCGGCTATGGCTGAGAAGGTAGCCATGTATGCAGCTGCTTGTTTCATTCCTTCTGCTGAAATCTTTTGTAAATCAGGTTCGTGAATTTTTTTAAGATACTGTATCATGATGTCATAATTTGACTTCATTCTATCAAGATACAGGGTATCTTTTCTCATTAGGAAATTTTTTTCCTGCCTGCGTGTCTGCAGCAAAAAAACGTCCGCCTTAACAGCATTGTCCTCAAGGGTAATAGCTTTAGAGATTAGTTTTTCACCTACGTAATTAACGGTGAAAATTGTTGCTAATCCTATTATTGCGCATAAACCGATGAGCCATAATTTTACTCTAATTGTCATTAGCTTGCCTTTTTTGCCATGCAACCTCCGATTCAGATATTCAGAGAGTAAAATACAAGATGTTAAACTTCAATAGTAATAGTATAATAGTAATGTCTGATTTGATCTTTTTTTTTTGATTATATGTATTCGTTTCTGACTTAAGAAGTAACCATCGGTTAATTTTAGTAAAATTCAAAATTATAATATAATCTCTTGTAACACCGTCTTTGTTTGTTATAAGACTGCAAACATATGTTTTCGGATTCATATTTTGAATATTTATTTGCAGCTTTCTTTTCATCTTTTCTCCTGATAAATATTTATATTAAAAGTTAGAAAAAATTAAACCATGAAGGATATATGGCGTCAGGTTTTATTAAACTTGAAAAAACAGGTGGCAGCATTAAGCTTTCAGGAAGGCTTGATGGTGAGGGGGCCGGTAAAATCTGGGAACAGGCTCGCCTGGCTGTTTCTTCCGGCGTAAGCGTTGTGGACTGTTCTGCCGTAGATTATATGGACGGCGGAGGAGCTTCTCTGTTTATGATGATGAAGGTTGGCTGCAGGGATAGAAATGCGACTCTGAGTATTAATGGATTAGATCCTGAATTCAGTAAATTTCTCGAACTTTTTGATGTTGATAAAGCTGCCCCGTCTAAGATTTCAGAATCAGGAAAAACCGGCTTGTACGGCTGGATTAGTTCTGTCGGCGAATCAGCTCAGACTGTTACAAAGGATATGAGGGCTCAGGTAGAATTTACCGGTAACTGTGTATTTGCCTTTTTTGATGTGGCTTCAGGTCGCCGTCGTCTCCGCTGGCCGGATTTCTGGCTGACGGCTGAAAAGGTCGGTGCTGACGGGTTGCCGATTATTTTATTGATCGGTTTTTTGATGGGGCTGATCATGTCATTTCAGTCAGCTGTCTCACTTCGGCGTTTCGGCGGTGAAATTTTTGTACCGAACATGCTCGGACTGGTAATGTTCAGAGAGCTTGGGCCTATGGTTACAGCCATTTTGCTCGCAGGTAGAACCGGTTCTGCCTTTGCTGCGGAAATCGGAACAATGAAAGTGAATGAAGAGCTTGATGCGCTAAACACTATGGGTCTTAATCCGGTAAGTTTTTTAGTTGTCCCGAGAGTCATTGCCACCGTTTTTGTTACTCCTCTTCTCACCTTGTTTTTTAATTTTATGAGCCTGGTAGGCGGCGCACTGGTGATGATGTCCATGGGCTACCCGCTTGCAACCTTTTGCGGTAGAGTTTTTCAAAATGTGCAGTGGATGGATTTCTCCGGTGGAATGATTAAAGCCGTTGTATTCAGTTTTCTTGTTGCCGGGATAGGATGCCAGCGCGGCCTTGTTACTAAGTCCGGAGCAAGTGCGGTAGGTGATTCTGCAACGAGTGCTGTAGTCAGCGGTATTGTTCTGATTGCTGTTTTTGACGGAATTTTTGCTGTAGTATTTTTCATGGCGGGTATTTAATTGGGCGAGCCAGGAAAAAATATAATAGATGTTCAGAATCTGACCTGCGCATATGGTGAACTAGTCGTTATAAACGATATTTCATTCGGAGTTAAGCAAGGTGAAATCTTCGTAATTCTCGGTGGCTCCGGTTGCGGTAAAAGCACCGTGCTTAAGCATATGATCGGCCTTTACCCTCCTGCGCACGGCAAGATATTTATTGACGGTGATGATATAGGTTCAGCTTTCGGGAAAACGCGGCTTGATATTTTACAGCGCATCGGGGTTATGTATCAAATGGGAGCCTTGTTCGGTTCTATGACTTTATTGGAAAATGTGAGACTTCCGCTTGAAGAGTTCACATCTATGCCTCTTGAAGCTATGAATTATGTTGCCAGAATGAAGCTGTCACTTGTCGGACTTGAAGGCTCTGTCGATAAAATGCCGTCTGAATTGTCGGGCGGAATGCTTAAGCGTGGCGCAATTGCCCGAGCAATGGCACTTGATCCAAAAATTTTATTTCTTGATGAACCGTCAGCAGGTCTTGATCCGATTACTTCTGCTGATCTGGACGAATTAATCCGTAGTCTTTCGCGTTCACTCGGAGTCACTTTTGTAATTGTCACCCATGAGCTGCAATCAATTTTTTCAATAGCGGACAGAATAATTATGCTTGATAAGAGCACAAAAGGGATTATTGCCGATGGCGATCCCCGTAAGCTGCGTGATGAATCAGATATTCCTTTAGTCCGCCGTTTTTTTCATAGAGAACTGACTGAAAAGACAAGTAAAGTAACACCAGTCATGGAGACATTATGAGCCGTAAGACAAACCCCTTCCGACTGGGACTTTTTGTAATAATTGGATCACTTCTATTAATTGTTGCTCTTGCAATTTTAGGTGCAGGCAAAATATTTGAAAAAACAATTAAAATGGAAACTTATATTAA
This sequence comes from Desulfovibrio gilichinskyi, assembly GCF_900177375.1. Taxonomy (NCBI): domain Bacteria; kingdom Pseudomonadati; phylum Thermodesulfobacteriota; class Desulfovibrionia; order Desulfovibrionales; family Desulfovibrionaceae; genus Maridesulfovibrio; species Maridesulfovibrio gilichinskyi. The sequence goes on from NZ_FWZU01000002.1 coordinate 676,584, forward strand.
CGAGTCCGTTAACGGACTGGAAATCGGGTCTCCCATTAAGTTCAGAGGCGTGAAAGTCGGTACTGTCAGTAAGATCGGTTTTGTTACTGATGAGTATGTTGCCATGAATGAAAGCGAATTAAGATATGTTTATGTTGAAGGCGAACTTGACAGTAAAATGTTCAAGGAGATGGAAGGCAAAGGTATGAGGGAAGCTGTTCAGGAGGAAGTTAATCGGGGGCTGCGGGCCCGTCCTGTTTCGCTTGGTTTGACCGGTCAGCTTTTTCTTGAAATTGATTATGTGAATCCTGACAAAAATCCTCCGCTTGAAATCACCTGGAAACCTGAATTTATTTATGTTCCTTCAGCCCCGTCCATACTCAGCAGGGTGGAAGGAGCTGTCGCTTCAATCAGCGAAACTCTGGAAGATATCAGCCAAGCCAAGATTGCCGAAGCTATTGAGGATGTTAGAAATGTTGCGAAAAGTGTAAGTTCCTTTTTAGATAAATCTGATCCCGGGGAGCTTAGCAAAAGGTTTAGCGGAACCCTGACTCAGGCGGAAAAGTTTATTGCCCGCGTTAATGTTCTGCTTGCAGATCCGAAGATCGATTCGCTGATGCCGGATGTTGCGTCAGCTGCTCATAATTTAAAATTTGTTATGGAATCTTCTTCCGGTGATATTGTTAGTGCTCTAAAAGATATCCGCAAAGCTTCAGCTAGTGCTAAGAATGTAAGCGGTGATTTAGAAGGATTCCTGCAAAGTCCTGAAGGAAAGAATACGTTAAAAGATCTGTCAAAAACTCTGAATAATATTGGTCAGGCTTCTGATAAGATTAAGGACGCTGCTATCAGATTTGAGGGCACACTTTCACGGGTTAACGTGATGGTTGCAGGGCAGCAGGGAAATATTGAATCTATTTTAGATAACGTGAGAAGCCTTGTTGAAAATTTACGAGAGCTCAGCAATGAAGCCAAAAAGTATCCTTCCGGAGTTCTTTTCGGTGATCCTCCTAAAAAAGCGGTGGTAAAATAATGGAGCGGATTGTGAAAAACTATATTTCAAAAAAAGTGATAACAGTATGCTTGGCAGCCTGTTGTGTAATGGCTGTATCTGCTGGATGTGTAAAGCTTGAACGTCCGTCTCTTGATCGCAAATATTATACTTTGTCGGCTGTTCGCAGCGGACAGAATGTTTTTACTAATGGCACATCTAAGAATTTGATTGTTCGGCGTATTAAAGTCTCATCCCGTTATGAAGATAGGGATTTAGTTTATCGCATATCTGAAAACGGTTATGAATCTGATTATTATAACGCATTTTTTGTGCCGCCTGCTTCCATGCTGACGCAGGAACTTAAAGGCTGGATGGCGGATTCCGGAATTTTTGCACATGTTCTGGGGACTGACAGCATGGGGACTGGAGAGTTGCTGCTTGAGGGGGTTGTAAACTCTATATACGGAGATCTCAGCGGCACTTCACCTAAGGCTGTAATCAACATGCAGTTTTTTATGTTTGATAATTCAAATCCGGATATGCCGATTATTTATTCGCGAACTTTCAGCAAAGAAATTGTTGCAGATTCTTCCAGTGCATCAGCTATCGTTGTTGCAATGAATAAAGGATTCACGGATATTTTCAGTGAGCTTGAGAAAGATATTGCGGCTGTCGTAAAAGTTAAAAATTAGACAGCAAAGGCTACTATAGCAATTAATTATATTTGTTAAAAGTGAACTCTGTTTTTACCTTTTATTTTAGCGCGGTACATATTTTCATCGGCACGTTTTAGCATGTCGTCAAGAGTTTCTTCAGGCTGGTACTGCGCTATGCCTATGCTTATGGTCTTTTGCACAGGTTCATCGTCTTGCGGGTGGAATTCTTCTTTAGCCAAAGTTTCGCGAATTTGTTCTGCTATAAGTGCAGCCTCTTTGCTTTCAGTTTCAGGAAGGAAGATTACAAATTCTTCTCCGCCATATCTGAACCCGCTGTCATGCTCGCGCAAAGATTTTTTGATGATTCTGCCTACACTTTTGAGTACAACATCTCCGGCGCAGTGCCCGTAGGTGTCATTGAAATTTTTAAAATTGTCTACATCCATAAGTAAGGTACATAATGGAGTATTTTTGTTGTTGCTTTTGTCTAGTTCTACACATGCTACTTCTTGTAAATGTCTGCGGTTATAAAGTCCGGTCAACTGGTCGGTAATGCTGAGGCTTTTGAATCTTTCCTCGCTTTCCCTTAATTTTTCTTCCGCCTTTTTTCTTTCAGATATTTCTTTTTCGAGTTTTAAATTTTTATCGTCCAGCTCTTGTAGCAAAATGGAAAGCTGCGCGGAGTTATCCTCCTGCAATTCTTTAACTTCCATAAGTTCATCAATCAGTTCTTCTTTGCGAAGCTCATTTTCTTTTTCTACGGTAATGTCGTTAAAGATACAGATTGAATTCTCGCACAAGTTGTTATTTTTGATATTCTTTATAGACATATCAACCCAAATTTTTTCATGGTTTTTATTAACCATTTGGAAGATTAAGGTTGTATTATTATCAGAATTTGACAAACAAGTCTTTATTCTGCCGGCTGTATAGGTATCAGCTGACAGAAGGATTTGATGAATAGGCTGATGTAAGATTTCTTTTTGAGAAAATCCTGTAATACTGTTAAAAGCATTATTAGCGAAAACAATATCACCGTTGTTGTTTAGAACTACAATAGCGGACTGAGCATGCGCAAAAATTTTTCTGAATTGTACTTGCCCGCATTCAGGACATTTTATTGCAATTTTATGTTCGAGCGCTTCATACTTTTGGCGCAAAGATTTAATATCAGCGGAGTCCGCTGAAGTATCTAGTTCCTTGTTCATATCAACCCCCAGTTCCACCTTTGATTGATTATTCGAAACAGAAAATACACTGATTCTATTACTAATCAAGTTTTTTATGCAGCACATATTATAATCAGGCAATAATGCAGTTGAAAAACAATAAATCTAATATTGTTGCAAGGAACTTGCTCTTTTATAAATTTTAGACAACTATGTCGTCGCACTTTGCGAATAAAGCAAAGAAGTAAAATAGTTAAGGGAATACAAAACGATGATTACAATGAAGCTTCTTCTTTCGCCGGTTATATGTGCACTGATCGGTTGGGTTACAAATTTTCTTGCTGTTAAAATGCTTTTCCATCCGCATAAGGCTATTCACATCGGACCATTTGTTATTCAGGGTATTTTCCCTAAACGACAGAAGGAACTTGCTGAGAGCTTAGGAGAAATGATTGAACGGGAACTGATATCTCATACTGATATTAAAAACGTTATTCATGATCCTGCTTTTATTAATAAGCATAAAGATGTTGTTCTGGAATATCTAGATGTGTTTTTCAGAGAAAAACTGACAACTCTTCATCCGATGGTCGGGATGTTTCTTAACGATGAAACCCTTAAGACCGTCAGAGGCATGCTTTCCAAAGAACTTGATGAAATGTTGCCCAAGCTTATTGATACAACAGCATCTGAACTTGAATGCTCACTTGATTTCAAATGTCTTGTTCAGGATAAGGTGGAATGTTTTTCTATGGAACAACTTGAATCAATCCTTTTCGGCATAATGAAAAAAGAATTCCGATTCATTGAAGTTATCGGTGGTGTGCTCGGATTTATTATAGGTCTTATTCAGGTCGGAATTTTCCTTTTGTAAATTTAACTTATAAAAATTTGTTAAGCCCATCATTATGACGTACTTTAATGATGGGTTTTTTATTGGGGAAGAATATACTGGCTAAATATTCATATAAGTATGCAGCATATGATTTTTACAGCGGAATAAAAACTGTTTACGATTGTAGTTGTGCACAGTTTTTAAGATTTCGCTGATTTAGTTTTATCAGGGGTGATATTTTTATGGAGTGGGACGACATAATCAGGTTCATTGCTTTTTTGGGAACCGGAATAATTCTCGCACTATGGGAGAAAGTTTCGCCACGTCGCACAGGTAAAGTTGATCGAGGCTTAAGATGGAGTAGCAACCTCGGGATGGTGATAGTATCCGCACTTTTTATAAGGTTGATATTCCCCGTTCTTCCGGTCGCTTTAGCCATTTATATCAGCACAAAAGGGTGGGGATTGATTCCACTGCTTAGGCTGCCTTTTTGGAGTGAAGTTGTTTTGGGTTTCCTTTTGCTGGACCTTGCAATATATTTTCAACATCGAGCCTTCCATTACTCTCGTCCCTTATGGATGTTGCATCGAATGCACCATGCCGATACTTTTTATGATTTTACCACCGGAGTACGTTTCCATCCTTTTGAATTTATTTTGTCCATGATCTTTAAACTTGCTGTGGTTGCTATGCTTGGTATTGTCCCGCTAGCGGTGGTCTTATTTGAAATAGTCTTGAATTGTGTTGCTATGTTTAATCATAGTAATATCAAACTTCCTCTGAAAGTAGATAAGATCATGCGCCTTTTTATTGTTACGCCGGACATGCACAGAGTCCATCACTCCACGGATCGGCGTGAGATGAACAGCAATTTCGGTTTTAATCTGCCGTGGTGGGATAGGCTTTTTACCACGTATAAAGCTCAGCCTGATTTGGGACATGAGAAAATGATCATCGGGCTGAATCTTTTTAGAGATACGAAGTATCGCTCATTCCACTTGATGGTTGCGATGCCCTTTCTTAAAGGGCAAGTAGGGCCGGAGGATTCCAAAGAATCCTAATGATAGATCAGATTTTATAAATTAGAGTATATAATAAAAAGGCTGCAAGCTGAAAACAAAACAGCGTCCCCGGATTATCATCCGGGGACGCTGTTTTTAATTGTTTATAAGCTGGAACTATTTTCCTGCGCAGCGTTCAATAAATAATTTATGACGTTCTGCGTAAGGAGGAAACTTGAAGAAAGCTGAACCGGAAACAAGTACATCTGCTCCTGCTTCTACAAGCTCTCTACAGTTATCGATAGTTACACCGCCGTCTAGCTGGATTAGAGTGTCCGCTTTCTGCTCAGTAATCATAGCTTTTAAATCACGGACCTTATCGGTGCAGAAAGGAATATACTTCTGTCCGCCGAATCCTGGGTTAACGCTCATGATAAGAACCATATACAACTGCGGAATCAGGTATTTGATTGATTCCAGAGGAGTTGCAGGGTTGAGAGCAATTGCCGGTTTGGCTCCTGCTTCAACAATTGCTGCTACAGCTCTTTCAAGATGATTTGTAGATTCCGCGTGAATACAGATAAGATCTGCTCCGGCATCTGCAAATTCAGTAATATATCTTTCAGGCTGTTCAATCATCAGGTGGCAGTCGAAAAACAGATTGCATTCTTTACGCATGGACTTGATGACAGGCGGGCCGAAAGTTATATTCGGTACGAATTTACCGTCCATAACATCAAGGTGAGCCCATTTGAGTCCCGCTTCTTCAAGAGCTTTGAGTTCATCGGCCAGTCTGCTGAAATCGCACGAAAGCAGTGATGGCGAAATAATGGTTTCTTTTTCAGCCATTAGTCCTCCTCCTTGTCATCTTCCATATTAAAATCAACTTTGATTTTAAACATGAAACTTGCCGGAAGGTTCAGAACTTTAATTCCTGTTTTATCGGTAATAGACTGGAGGGTATTTTCGACGTCTTCAAGGTCTGTACCTATGTAAGTGAACCATATGTTGAATTCATTTTCGCGCAGATAGTTATGAGTCACGCCTTTATGTTTGTTAACTTCTGCAACGAATTCATCGATCTTCTCTTCGGGAACTTTTGCCGCGCAAAGAGTAGATTTCCAGCCGAGCTCTCTGGAACCGAAGTTTGCACCGATTCTGCGGATAACTCCGTCTTCTCTGAGCTTCGTTACACGGCTTAAGGTTTCGTCTTCGGTAATTCCTATCTGTTCGCCCACAACCGCGTAAGGGCGGGAGGCGATAGGGAATCCTGATTGGATAATGGTAAGTATCTGCTTGTCGACTGCGTCCATTTAGGACTCCTTCTTAGCTTTTTTCTTTGGAGTGTATGAGCATAAAGGCTCAGGTCCGAGATAGTTCCCTTCCATGGTGGCGGCTCTAGCGCGGCATCCTCCGCAAACTTTTTCAAATTCGCAGTGTCCGCATTTACCGTCATAAGTTTCCGGGTTTCTGAGATTTAAAAATTGTTGCGATTTACTCCAGATCTGCGGGAAAGGCGTTGTGCGCACGTTGCCGCAATCAAGCTCAAGGTAGCCGCAAGGCTGAACTTGACCTGTGTGTGATATAAAGCAGAACCCGACTCCGCCAAGACATCCGCGGCTTACTGCGTCAAGGCCGAAATTCTCGAAATTAACCGGGATTCCGTCTTCTTTCGCACGCTGTCTCAGGATGCGGTGGTAGTGCGGGGCGCATGTTGCTTTCAACTGCATGTCAGTCGTTTTCTGGAAATCGTAGAACCAGTTCAGAACTTCTTCATACTCATCGGAGCTGATGACCTGCTCGCCGAGTTCCGCAGCTCTGCCCATAGGGACCAGCAGGAATATATGCCATGCCGATGCGCCGAGGTCTTTGGCAAGATGGAAGATGTCTTTGAACATGTGCAGGTTATTACGGGTCACAGTTGTGTTGATCTGAAACTCAATACCTGCATCTTTAAGGAACTGTATGCCGCGCATTGAAGCATCAAAAGCACCTTTTTCACCTCTGAATTCATCGTGATGGTCTGCAGATGCTGCATCGATTGAAATTGAACAGCGTTCAATTCCGACTTCTTTGAGGTGAACAGCATTTTCAGCAGTAAGAAGTGTTCCGTTAGGGGCCATTACGCAACGCAAGTCTTTTGTCTTGGCGTAAGCGACCAGTTCGAACACATCTTTTCTGAGCAGAGGCTCTCCGCCTGTGAAAATGATGATTGGATTTCCAGTTTCAGGGAAAGTGTCGATGAGTGCTTTTGCTTCATCGGTTGAAAGCTCACCGGGGTAAGGTTCGGGGTGAGCTTCCGCACGGCAGTGTTTGCATGCAAGGTTGCATGAACGGGTTACTTCCCATGCAATAAGGCGCAGTGGAGGAGAACCGTCAGCATTTGCCTGCGGGATAGGGTTTACGCCCGGATGTCCACCTGGGTGGCCTTTCGGATGCCCTGCCGGATGGCCGGCGGGGTGTGATTTATTATTTTCGCTCATTATTTATTACCCATATATTTGAGTACGTCTTCTGTGAAGTAAGTCATAATTAAATCTGCTCCGGAACGCTTAATGCCGATGAGAGATTCCAAAACTACAGCTTTTTCATCAATCCAGCCGTTTATTGCAGCGGCTTTGATCATTGAATACTCGCCGCTGACCTGATAGGCCGCAACAGGCGTATCAAACGAGTCGCGGACCATACGGATGACATCCTGATAAGGTCCGGCAGGTTTAACCATGATTATATCTGCGCCTTCAAGAACGTCTGCTGCTGCTTCACGAAGTCCTTCGCGTGCGTTAGCCGGGTCCATTTGATATGTTTTGCGGTCACCGAACTGAGGTGCGCTTTCTGCCGCTTCTCTGAAAGGGCCGTAGTACGCTGAGGCATATTTGACAGCGTAAGACATTATCGGGAGCTCTTCAAATCCTGATTCATCAAGCCTTTCACGGATAGCAGCAACACGGCCGTCCATCATGTCGGAAGGAGCGACTATGTCCGCTCCGGCTTTTGCATGGGACAAGGCTGTTTGTGCGAGAAGCTCAAGGGTAGGGTCATTAAGAATTATACCGTCTTTAATCAGACCGCAATGACCGTGGGAAGTATACTCGCAAAGACATACATCTGTTGCAACAACTAGGTCAGGCCATAGTTTTTTAATTCTTCTTACAGCCTGCTGAACAATTCCCTCTTCGGCATATGCCTGTAATCCTAAGGGATCTTTTTCTGCAGGAAGGCCGAAAATCATCAGACTTTTCAGGCCGTTTGCGACTGCTTCACCAACTTTAAGCTCAAGCTGCTTAAGGCTCAGCTGAAACTGACCGGGCATGGAAGAGATTGGTTTTTTGTAGTCCTGATCGTCTGTTTCAATAACGAAATAGGGCATCATCAAATCAGCGGATGAAAGAGTTGTTTCTCTGACTAAATCGCGAATTACTGAGGTACGTCTAAGTCTGCGTCCTCTGTGAAAGTCGAATACCATAGCTTACTCCGTTATAAACGGTGAAACGTTTTTATAAATCCGGCGAGTAACGGCCGGTAAAGCTTAATAGCGCAAATCCCGGCGGACCTCAAAGAAGACCGCCGGGATTAATGTATCATTGTCGTCTGGGCGACTGCTGAATGTCCGTTGTGAGCAACAGTATACAGTAGAGCCTAGTCTTTCTTGATTTCCTCGTCGGTGAGGTAACATGCTGGGTCTTGAGCCCAAATGTCGTCGTAGTACGCTTCAGCTCTGGCGCGGAAGTTGCCGGCACAGATGTTGAGGTAACGACACTGTGCACATCTGCCGCCTACATGAGGTTTTTTATCTTTCAGTTTGTGCAGCAATTCAATTTTAGGATCGGTCCATATTTCTGAAAATGGACGTTCAAGAACATTGCCGAAAGTATGGTTACGCCAGAACTGGTCTGCATGAACCTGTCCGTCCCATGAGATACAGCCGATACCGCGACCGGAGCTGTTTCCTTCATTATATTGGAGAAGCTCTAAAACTTCTTTAGCACGTTCAGGATCTTCTTTAAGCATACGCAGGTAAACATAAGGTCCGTCAGCGTGGTTGTCTACTGTCAGGATTTCTTTAGGAGTTCCTGCTTCGTCCATGGCTCTGGTTTCGTCCATGATGAGGTCAACAACCTGACGTGTTTCTGCGTGATCAAGATCTTCTTTGATCAGCTCAGATCCGCGGCCTGAATATACCAGATGGTAGAAACATGCTCTTGGAACTTCGAGATCTTTAAGAAGCTGGAATATTGTTGGAATTTCTTTCCAGTTGCGTTTGTTAATTGTGAAGCGCAGACCTACTTTCAGGTCTTCAGCTTTACAGTTTTCAATGCCTTGGATTGCTTTTTTGAATGCGCCTTTGACACCGCGGAATTTATCGTGAGTGTCTTCAGCACCGTCGAGGGAAATTCCTACGTAAGAAAGACCGACTTCTTTAAGTTCTTTAGCTTTATCTTTGGTGATGAGAGTTCCGTTTGTTGATATAACGGCTCTCATTCCTTTACCTTTGGCGTGGTGAGCAAGTTCTACCAAGTCTTGACGGACAAGAGGTTCACCGCCGGAGAAAAGCATAACCGGAGCTCCGAACTGCGCAAGGTCGTCAATCATGGTTTTAGCCTGAGATGTTGAAATCTCATCTACACCGTCAGGATCAACAGCCTGTGCATAGCAATGAACACATTTAAGGTTGCATCTTCTGGTCATGTTCCAGACAACAACGGGCTTTTTATCTTCGGAGAACTGGAGGAGGTGAGAAGGGAGTTTTGCTGAGTCGCGTCCGTAACGCAGGACATCAGAAGGTTCAACCGCTCCACAGTAAAGTTTTGAAATACCAATCATTTAAAAAGTCCTCACTAGCCGGGGAAATAGTTTCCGTGCCAGGTTATTGGGTTAGAACGATTTTTTTTCAGGGACGGAGATTACTTCATTAAATCTTGATACCGTCAACTCATGAAATCATCGATTATTCATACTGAATGAGCTGTGTGGATTACCACAAATGACGACAGGGGAAAAGTCGAAAATAGGTGTATTCTGCAATGTTTGTAATTGTATGAATTTATAGTAATATTTATCTAAAATAGTCCTTTTTGATATGATCATCGCAAAAAAACATCCTCTTTCGGTTCCATATCGAAGGAGGATGTATAAAATTTATGCGTATTTTAAGCCTATGGAGCGATCGAAACCTGAACTCTGCGGTTTAAAAGCTTGTTATATTTAGTGGTGTTCGGGACCAAAGGCTTGGATTCACCAAACCCTGTAGTTGCTATGCGGGTAGAACTTATAGGAAAATTTTTAGTAAGGTATGTTTTAACAGCCTCGGCTCTTTTTTTACTTAATTCCAAATTATATTCTGCGGAAGCATCAGCATCTGCATGCCCTGCAATAATTACATTCTTCTCCTTGAGTTTGTCACTGGTCAGAGCTTTTCCAAGCTCGTTTAAAATAGGATATGATTCAGGTTTTATTGTTGCAGAATCTACATCAAATTGAATTGCTAAATTAATTGATTTAGCTTTCGGCGGAGTCACGGGTGTGCCGGTCGGGGCAGATGTCATTTCTGCCTGCGATTCTTGCGGAGTTTGCACCGTTTGCGAGGATACAGGTGGTTGCTGAGGAGTGTATGCTATCATCTGCGGTTTATCCGCATCAGCTTTAGCCGCTGTAAGTCCTGCGATAATACCTTTATTGGTATTTTCATATCTTGCCCAGGATGTAAGCGGTACAGCCATGTCTGTTGCAATTGATTGCACTATCTGGAAAAAGGCCGAATCCGGCATGCGGTGTTCGCGCTTAATAATGATAAAGTCATCATCCATTCGCTTGGGTATGCGTCCGGACTGCTCAAAAGAGCAAACCATTTGCCCGTGTTTTGTTTCATATATTTTGACTTGAAGTGTTACAGCGGAGTCATCCATTGTATGGCCTAAGTATAGATACGGAACAAATCCGACTACCAGCAAGTCAAACCCTCTGGAGCGTGCGGTAAACATTGCATCGTCCAGTCCGCGATATACCAGCTCATCGTCAAAAACCATTGATGGAAAAATTTGTAGACTTGTCCAGTTTTGCCAGACATTTTTACTGATCAGTTTACCCCAGTCTTTTCCATCTTTAATTGTTTGAGTTACAAAATATGGATAAAATAAGGCGGAAAGTGGACCATAATGGGGTTTTTCCGGTCTGGAATAAACCATAAGCTGCGATAACTGAACTTTTGCATCTTCGTAAAAGATGGATTGAGTTGTCAGCTGAGGTTCAAATTTAGTGCAAGCAGATAACAGCAGAACTAGTATTATCAGATACTTTTTCATTGTATATATCGTAGGTGAAAGGTTTCGCTCCGGTGCGTCCGAAAAATGACTATAAACCGTATGCTTTGAAAATTAGCAAAATTCATGCCGCGTAATTAGAATAATCTGAAGATGGAGTAAGAAAAATGAGCGACCTTTTTGTAAAGGCCGCTCATTTTATTATTGAAGCAATTTTGTGGGGGAAGGAGCTGTCTGCATTGATTCCAGAATTTGTTCTCTGGATTGGATTAAACTTTCACGCAGTTCAAGTTTTCGCTGCGTGGATAATTTTTTAAATTCCGGCTGCATGGTCAGAGTGGTCAGCTGTTCCATTTCCGCTTTTATTCTTTCCACCCGTTGCAACACATTTTCTTGCGGCTGGCAGACTTGCGAGCAGGCATCTGCTAGATCAGATATTTCTTTCGCCATGCTCTGGAAGCTTTTAGGATTAATTTCTTTTTCCAATTGCATACGTTTCTTAGCTTGAGAAAGGAGTTCTTTAATCCATCCAAACATATGTGTGCCCTCAGGATATTAAATTGTCGGCTGGCTGAAGCCTGAATACAACCCCAAAATTGTCAGCAGCAGCACTGCCGGCATAATTATGGAAAGGACAACTCTCATATAAGAAGTGTTGTGAATAGTTTTATATGCAATAACTGAAAATGCGAAACTTGCAATTGATCCCACAGCATACCCTATGACTGGTATTATGCACAGCATTATCGGAGCGTATGCGTATACAGCTGCACGGAAAGTTGCCTGAAAGCCTCTTTCGCCTGCCCCGAAAACCAGAAGCATTACATGAGTCATCCCGACGATAGGGAAAAAACTGATTGAGCCTAAGATCGGATAAACGCCCAGCAGCATCAGTGCCGTGGTTCCGCCGTTTATTGCAACGGAAGGATCGACGGCTTGTCCCATTTGAGAACCGAGCCCCGTGGAAACACCTGCTATTGTCCATATATAGCTGCATATTCCCTGAAACATCATCAAAATGAACAGGAATATGAAGGGTTTCATGAACCCGTTAAGCTCCATGTCTTTAAAAAAAGTAGTAGGGGAAAGAATAGTCTTTTTTATTGTGAGAAATAAAGCCGGGAAAAATCCATATTTTTCCATTACTTCGAAAGGAACTTCATTATCCGCAGCTTGTTTGCAGTCTGCTGTTTCTTCTGCATGGATTGAGTCATCTTCAGGAGACATTGAGCCAAGGCTCTTCCATATATCTGATTCACTTTGCTGGTGCTGAATGTGTGTAGATTCTAGTGGAGCCTGACTGTGAGTAGTATCGTCTTCTGAATTGTCATGGACAAGGTTCGTTTGCTCGTATGAATCGTACTGCTGCTCGCCTTCAGGTCCCATATCATCAATGTTTTCATCAAGTTCATCTTCAAAAGATCTGAATCTGAATTTTATATGGCACCTTGGACATGTTGCAAGCTGTGCATTTGCCGGTATTTTTTCTTCCGGAATTTCACTGGTAAAATTGCATTCTGGACAGATAACTTTCATATTATTTCCTTAAGGCTGATTGTCTGAATAGTTTTGTCAGACCTAATAAATTTTATATTTTAAGGCAATGGTAATTGTTAATGAACATCATCTATATGAAATTGAGGGTAGAATTATCGGTAGCAATGGAATGTCTTTTTGCGGTTTAAGTAGTTCTGAAGCAAGGGTCGGAAGCTCAGAATTAAGTTTGTGTTTGATCATTCCGGATGTCGCATTATTAAAATTTGCCAGCTTTGATTCAATTTCATCGCGATTTTTAATCAGATGAGTAAGGTGGCTTATTGGCGAACCTGCAATAATTCCTGTATATCCTTTAAGTCCGATAATCTGTTCATGAATATTGTTAATGAATTTAATCTTTGGAGAATTGCGGAAAAAACGAAGCTGCAAATCAGGCCAAAGTCCGAACCCTATCCTACAGTGATCTTTATCCGGGTAAAAGGTTAAACGGGGGAAGTGCCATCCATCACACTTGTCATACGAAGCAATTCTTTTCAGTAAATCCCAGTCATTAATTGCGAGCCGTTCATCTGCGTCTAAGTATAGAACCCAGTCACCATGACAGTGCTCCAGCATTATATTTCGCTGTGCGCCGAAGTTGTTGTTCAGCGGGTTGCAGATATTTACGATTTTTATGCCGGACTCGCAAGGAATTACGGGGATTTTTGAATAATCGTTGCAGTCCCAGACCAGAACCAGTTCATAAATCCATGATGGGAATGAAGAAATGAATGAATCAAGATCCGGCTCATCTGGGCTGACTATTGCTGCGGCAGAAATTTTTATATTTGAATCCTGAGTGTCCGGTATCTGAATATTTTTATGGCTTGAAAAAAGTTTTTGTAATGATTGATGCTTTTTTTTGCTTTCACCTTCAATACATGGATTGAGAATCAGGCGGCTTTTGGTGGCTGTAAATCCGTATTGAATCAGGAGTAATAAAACAGCCCAGATGGATGAATCAACAAGCAGATGGGTGTTTGAGTTTAATGGGTCTGATGTAAAATTATCTTTTCGGATTTTTAGGATATTTTCGGGGTAGAGATCACAAATTATTAATTCCATCCAAGTCGGTTTAGACTTGGCAAGAGCTTTGGCCAATTTGCCGTCTCCTGCTCCGAACAGGATAATTGAGTCTGCACCTGATTGCTCAGCAAGCTGAATATTTCTTTGAACAACTTTTTCAGTGTCGCAATTTACTGTATTATCATTGTGTTGCTTTTGGCCTTCAAGCTTAAAGGAAAGTATTTGCGCTGAATATATGTCAAAAGGATGGCTCATATTATTTTTGAAAACCTTTAGATTCTAACAATTCAATATAAATATTACCCAGTTCGGCTGCAATGTCTTGCGCGCGGAATAGCTCGGATGCCTTGGCTCTGCCGTTTTCACCCATTTCGCGAGCTTCCTGCGGATGGGTTAAAAGAAATTTAACCGCCTCTGCATATTCTTGAATATCGTTTGCAATCAACCCTGTTTTTCCGTGATCAACAAGTTCCAGCTGTGCGTTGTCGCGTAACTCTTTGCTCGGATGAGTTATGACAGGCAGTCCGGCAGCCATTGCTTCCGCTATGACAAGACCGAAAGATTCTCCTGTATCATTTGCATGGGCTAGAAAAGATATGGAGTTAAAAAAATCAGAGAGCTCTTTATCTGTAAGAATTGGGTGTAAAAAGTTAACGTATTTCTCAAAGTCGTGCTCTTTGACAAATCTTTTAGCTTCGGGAATTCCGCCTATAATATTATAAGTAAAGGGTGCGATATCATTATTTTTAATCATTTGGTGTAAACTCGGTAGTATCCCAAGGGCAAGAGTAGACCATTTTCCTGGGTCAGCTCTTGAAATTCGACCAAATGTATGCGGTGGAAAATAGCGATCGACAGGGCTGTTGGCAGCGAAAAAATCTGTATCAACGGGATTATAGAGAACAGAATATTTAGGAGGCAAAGCCGGAATTGAATTAATTTTTTCAAATCTTTGCGCGCAAAAGCGGGATACAAATAAATGGCGGTCAATGATCTTTCCATCCGGGCTGGGATCATAATGGCCGAAGACATTTGTTTCAACAATGACAGGTATGCTGGCAAGTTTGAAAGGACGTAGTGAGCCTGATTCAGGCCATCCGGCGCGGTGCAGATGAACTATGTCGGGTTTAAATTTTTCTAGAAGCGGTAAAAGGTCAATCCCTATGAATGTTTCAATACCGTTTTGACGCAGCAATTTTGCTCTTGGTCCGTTTAATGGAGAGAATACCGCTGCATGAAATTTTTCAGTATCAAGGTTAGTGACAAATGATTGCATCACCTTTTCTGTGCCTCCAAGTCCAAGTGAGGAGGCTACGTGCAGTACTCGTATTTTTTCTTCTGCCATGATCTGAATTAAATGACAGATATGAGATGGGATGTAAAGAAATCAGCATAAAAAAGCCTCTGTTTTCAGAGGCTTTAATAATTTTGCGGCGGAATCTTTTAATTGTCTATCTAGCAGAACCGTAAGCACTGGCTGCTTTTTTAAGGCGTATAGAATTCGGAGCTGGCATGTTGCCGGAAGCCGTTGGAAGACCGTATCCCGGGCCATTTACAAAGCTTGCATTAATATTTGTTGAACCACTGGAGGCTGATGACTGTGTCTGCAATGGAGCATCTTGAGCATCCATTTTTGAGATTATTTCTCTATATGCAGAGGAAATACCATCAATGATTTTGATAACTTCATCAATTTTTTCATTGTCCATCTTTAAATTTGCCTGCAACAATCTTGTGTTGCAATAAATATAAAGCTGGCTCAGATTTTCAGCAAGAGAACCACCTTTTTCTTTGTTGAGGCTTGCTGTCAGTTCTGAAATAACTTCAATAGCTTTTGAAATAAGAATTCCTTTGGCGGCATAGTCTTTTTCGTCAATCTTAATTTTTGCCTGCTTCATGAATTTGATGGCGGCATCATAAAGCATGAGGAGAAGTTCTCCTTTAGAAGTGGTGTGTACCTGAGTTGAAAGATATGCTTGAGCGGCTTTATGCATTTGGTGCTCCTCCTGCCATATATATCGACCTACTTTTGTAAAAACCTTAGAGGGAATTTGAATTATTTTATAAATACTGGAGAACAGTGTGTTTTTAAAGGCTTTTTAAGTTTTTAGCTGCTACCGGAACCTAGCTGTTTGATGCTTGATGTCAACTGGGCCTGAATGCCCTGATATTTACCCAGCAAAGCGTCAAGTCTTGAATATTTCAATTTCAGGTTCTGTTCAAAAAGGTCAATTCTATTTTCTTCACGCTCAATTTTTTTATCAATATTATCCATAATATCATTATAGTTTTCTTCAAGGATATTAAGTGGACCGGTTTTACTGAGAATGTCACTTATTGCTCCGACCATTTCGCCGGCTTTACCTTCTTTGACACTTACTAGAATTGCATCTGAAGCGTTGTCGTTAGAGTTACCGTAAACTCCGTCAGTATGATTTAGAACTTTCATACCCAAACCTGCTTCCGGTGTTCCGCCTACCCCTGTAATCTCCCATGTTCCTGCTATCACTGCAGCTGCATGTCCATTGATAGTTGCAGAAACAAGGACGCCACCGGAAACCTCATACTGAACGTTATATGATCCAGGCTCGGTCGACCCTTCAATGTGAGACATGTACTGAACGTTTGGGGAGTTGCTGGTTCCTTTTTCATGCGCTGCAAAAATTTCTGCCACAGCATAAGGATCATCTAAAAGAGCCTTACTGAGTTCGTCCATATCAAGTTCAAGAAGACCTGCATTTGCTCCACCTGTATCTGCATTCGTCAATATTCCCACTTGAGATAGCGATGAATACTTGTCGCCCTTCGTTCCGCCTCCAGCTAAGTCTTCAAACCAGGTAAATCCTTCTCCTTTTGATGCTGTGATACTTTTAAGTCGCTGTCCTATCAGAAGTTCAACACCGTAGTTACCTGTAAGTATAGAACCTTTTGGTTTTTCAGACGTTGTGTCAACGGCAGTCATGTCCTTAATTTTTTGTCTGACTTCATTAATTTGGTCGACAAATTTTTGAACATTTTCTTTGATTTTTTCAGTATCAGTAGTGACACCAAGTTTAAAAGGAGTGGTAAATATATTACTGGCATTCGCTACACTAGTATCTTTCAGCGTAAATGTTAGCCCGATAATAGCATCATCTATTGTGTTACTTGCTCGTCTCATGAAATCGCCGGGAGGGAAACCGTCTACATTTATCTCAGCATCTTGAGCCAATTGAGTGCGAGTTAAATCCCCCAGTGCGGGATCAAGTCCAACAAGACTATCTACGATAATCATGCTTGCTTGTCCTAAGTCTAAACCGCTTAGTTGCAGGTGTAATGTGGTCCCATCTGAAATTGTTGTGGCTCTTATTCTGTCTTTAGTATCAACATGGTTATTAATTAAGTTTATAAACCCTTCCATAGTTGTACCGGCTGGAATATTACTCAGGACAATCGCATCACCTTGATAAGTGAAAGAAAAGGATCCATTTGAGGAAAAAATAGAGTCTTTAATGCTAGCTACTCCACCGTCGGAGCTGCGAATATCGTTTTGAGCTAGCTTTCTCACAAAGAGATTATGCGATGTAACAGTAGCTTCACTGGTTGCTGTAGCCGTGACAGCGTCTTCATTAGAACTTGTAGCAACCTTACTCATGAACTCGTCAATGGTGTCCATGGACTTAAGTGTTGTCTGTAAAGCTAAAAGAGATGTGTTAAGCTCATGAAATTGATCAACTTTTGAGCTCCAAGATTTCTTCCACTTCTCAAGAGATGTGATTTGGGTACGTTCAAGTTTAACGAACCCATCAATCATAGCTCCAAAGTCCGTGCCACTACCAAGGCCGGCGAAGCTTATATTTCCTGAAGTTGTATCAGCCATTTTAATCTCCGGGAATTAATTTCCCTAATTTTTGTCTTTCGCTTATGGCTTGCAAGGGTAGTGCCAATTTATTTTATGTTTTTTGGAGATAATTTCGAAATTAAGTAATAAAAGCCGGACCGAATTTTTCGCTCCGGCTTTTACCGTTTGTCTGACTTTTAGCTCAGTGCGTTAGCTATACGGTGAAATTAACCACCGATCAGATTCATAGCCATTCTTGGCATACTGTTCGCCTGTGACAGCATTGCAACAGCCGACTGAGTCAGAATCTGATTCTTGGTGAACTCAGTCATTTCGGTTGCTACATCAACATCAGAGATGCGGGATTCCGCAGCCTGAACATTTTCAGCCTGCACGGACAGGTTGGTAATGGTGTTTTCCAACCTGTTCTGCATAGCTCCGAGGTTAGCACGAATCTTATCCTTGGATATGATTGCGTTATTCAGCTTATCCAGAGAAGCCTGTGCAAGTGCCTGAGTGGATATTGAGTTGTTAGCTGCAAGTCCAACTCCGAGCGAAGAAGCTGTCGAATTGTTAATGGAAACGTAGTAATAATCTTCTGCAGAATCGTTACCGGTACCAAAGTGAACCTTAACCGGACCAGTAGATGTGATACCGTTACCGTTGTGCGCAGAATTTGCTCCTGACAGGTTTCCGTTAAGCAGGTGAATGCCGTTAAAGTCAGTTGCGTTAGCAATTCGAGTGATTTCTGATGCCATTGCCTGATATTCTGAATCGATGATCAGACGCTGGTCAGAGTTGTAGGTACCAGTTGCGGCCTGTGTTGCAAGTTCCTTCATCCTGATAAGCTTTTCATCGATGACGCCGAGTGCGCCGTCAGCTGTCTGGATCATGGAAATTGCATCGTTAGCGTTACGAATACCCTGGTTAAGAGATTTGACGTCTGAGCGCATGAGTTCGCGAATTGCGAGACCTGCAGCATCATCCGCCGCTGTTCCGACACGAAGACCTGAAGACAGGCGACGAGTCGAAACTGCAAGGCTGTTGTACGACTTCGAAAGATTTCGATTCGCATTCATTGCCATCAAATTGTGGTTAATTACTAAAGCCATGTTTTCCTCCATGAAGTGATATTGGCGTCCTTGCCAAAAACATTGCTCTGGAACTTAAGGTTCACAAAGCTATCTGGTCCTTCCGTGCAATTCTGATCGGTTGTTCTTATGATTTCTTTAGAGTTGTTTTTGTTTTTTTAGTTTAAAAAACAAAAAAAGGATCTCCAATATCCATTGGAAATCCTTTTTGTAAAAAGCATATTTAAGACGATGTTAAACTGGTGAAATATCCTTTAACATCTTGCGGGCAACTTCTAAAGAGATGCCTAATTTTTTAGTGATAGCTTCAAGATTATCTTCAGCATCAGATCCTCTAAGGTACAGAGGGAAGGGCATTTTATTACTGAATTCTGCCAAATCAGCACCGGAAAGGATATCGCGAACTGCCGGAGTGTTGAATCTTTCAGGAAGTTTTTTAAGTTGAGGATTGGCTGCTAAAAATTCGTCAAAAAAAGACTTGTTTTTCAGTAATCCGCTTCCCAGAATGACAGCTTTTTCATGGTTAAAAGATTTAATTATCGAAGCCGCTTCTTCTACAGACACCGGAAGGACCGGAGTAAGTTCTTTTGGAACACTTCCCCCTTCGGCTAAAGGCTCGAATCCTTGAATATAAACCTTCAGTCTGCGTGAATGAGTTACAACCCAGATTGGAGCGTCTGTGAACTCAGCAGGGCCGGCAGCAAGCAACGGAAGGTATCCCAGTCCGGCAATCAGTGCGTTGTTACCGGAAATAATTCCTGCCGCCGCAGAAAAAGTCAGCCGCAGCCCAGTGAAACTGCCCGGGCCTGCGATGCAGGCCAGATGGGTAATCTCTTTTGCTGTAAAGCCGAAAAGGTCCAAGCTGTTTTTAATGGCCGGAACCATGAAAAAAGCTGATTTACCGGGGACAATTAGAGTTCTTGCGTCGAGAAGTGAGAACTTTTCCTCAGTTTCTTCGCGTTTGGCAAGAATTATCTGAAGAGCTTCTTCTGTGCCGTCGAGGGCCAGTAAAAGGTCCATTTTATTATTTGAAAGTAGACTCATTTATTTAAACGTTCGGACTAAATCGTTAAAGATAGCAAAAGCCATCAGGGAAAACAGGAAGAGCAGGCCGACACGGGTTGCCGCGCTCTGAAGTTTTTCACTCAGCGGTCTGCGTAAAACAGTTTCCAGTCCGAAGAATAGCAGGTGTCCACCGTCAAGCACTGGAATCGGCAGTAAGTTAAGCAACCCCAGGTTTATGCTGATGAAGGCGGTAAACTGAAGCAGTTCAAGTAATCCGCGTTCAGACTGTTGTTTAATGGCTTGCGCTATCATGATCGGCCCGCCGATTGAATCCATCGGCACGACTCTTTCAACCATTTTAACAATACTTGTGCAGATCAGTTTTGTTACAACCCACGTCTGTATAACCGCCGCTTTTGCGCCGGATATTCCGCTAAGCTTAACAGTTTTAGTATTGCCGGAAGCGACAATTCCAACAACAGGGACTCGGATTGTTTCACCGAAAAGATTTTTAAGTTCCTGAACTTGCGGAGTAATTATAATATTTTTCTGTTCACCGTTTCTGGATATTATAAAATCAAGGGAATCTGTTTTACTGGTTTGAATGGTTTCAGCAAGATCACTCCAGAACACAATTTTTTTCCCGTTTATGGAAATTACATTGTCACCAGTTTGAATTCCGGCCTGAAGAGCCGGTCCGTCAGGTTGCAGATTACCCACTTCTGGCGTCATCCCCATCTGACCATTAGTCAGAATTATTCCCCAGAAGATTATCCATGCCAGAATAAAGTTGAAAACAGGTCCTGCTGCAACAACAAGCATTCTGTGCCACGGTGGGCGGTTCATGAATAGTTGTCCGGAACTGAACTCTGAGTCCTTGTCCATATTTCGTTCCTCTCCGGCAAGGCTTACATAACCTCCGAGAGGAATCAGTGATAATTTGTACTCTGTTTTTCCGATTGAAAATCCGGCAAGTTTCGGGCCGAAGCCGAGTGAAAAGGTTTTTACTCCGATTCCGAGCAAACGGGCGACGGCAAAATGACCTAACTCATGAAAGAAGATTAAACCGCCGAGAACCAGTATGAAATAAAATATCCATGTCATGTTTTGCCTTAAGCGATAGAATTCATAACATCGCGTCTGGTTTTGACGTCAAGTTCCAGAACAGCTCCTGCTTCACTTACGTCGCAGGATGTATGCTGTTCCAGTGCTGAGTCTATTATTGAGGGGATGTCAGTGAATCCGATTTTTTCGTGCAAAAAGAGATCAACAGCCACTTCATTGGCCGCGTTCAATACGATAGGGTGGCTTTGTCCTGCGGAGAAAGCTTCAAATGCCAATTTCAAACAGGGGAAAACCTCAAGGTCAGGTTTTTCAAAAGTCAGAGTCCCTATTTCTGCAAGGTTCAAAGATTTCAAATCAAGAGGAACTACCTTCGGGAAGCAGATGCTGTATGCAATCGGAATCTGCATGTTAGGAAGACCCAGATGTCCGAGCTGTGAACCGTCAACGTATTCAACAAGTGAATGAATAATACTTTGAGGGTGCACAACTACATCAATCTGTTCAGGCGGCAGCCCGTATAAATGACAAGCTTCAATAACCTCAAGTCCTTTGTTCATAAGGGTTGCGGAGTCTATGCTGATCTTTGCTCCCATATCCCAGTTGGGATGGTTGAGGGCTTGTTCGCGGGTAACATTTTTAAGAAATTCTTTACTTTTACCGCGGAAAGGGCCGCCGGAAGCTGTAAGAATAAGTCTGCTTACGTCCGATCCGTTATGACCTGCAAGACCCTGAAACAACGCGTTGTGTTCTGAATCGACTGGTAAAATCGTCGCGCCTGTTGCATGACAGGTGGCCCTGATAATGTGCCCGCCAAGAACCAGTGATTCTTTATTAGCCAAAGCAATCATTTTGCCTTTTTTCGCTGCGGCAAGAGTCGGCTCGAATCCGGCTGCACCTACAATAGAAGAAAGAACAACATCGACTTCATCAAGTGAAGCTAATGTGACATATGCTTCGGGTCCTGTGAGAATTTCAGGTTTGTAGTCTGCGGGGAGCAACTGTTTTAATTCTTCAGCTATTTTGTCTGTAAGGACTGCAAGGTATGCAGGGCGGTGCTTGATTGCCTGCTGCGCTAAAAGTTTAGCGTTTCTGCCGCCTGCAAGAGCTGTTATTTTAAAAAGATCAGGGTGCTGCTCAATTACTTTCAGTGTGCTTGTGCCGATTGATCCAGTGCAGCCCAGAATAGAAATTGTTCTAGGGAAAGCGGGCAGTTTTGCAGTAGCAGGCCAAGGAGATATGTATGTTTTCAAAATTAAAATTCCGTCGTGTTTTGTGAGCTGAAAATTTTTAAGCTCTGTTTAGAAAAAGGCGTGTATCTGTCTTGCCAGAATATACACTGGAAGCGCAAGGACAAGACTGTCTATTCTGTCTAAAACTCCGCCATGTCCCGGTAGAATTTTTCCCGAATCTTTAACGTCGAGTTTCCGTTTCAGTGCGGATTCAAAAAAGTCTCCCATTTGAGAGGCTATATTTAAAGAAGCGGCAAGCACTGCCCAGTAAAGAACAGGTGCGTTGCCTAACGCTCTTCCATAAACTGTGCAACAGACAATACAGGCAATAAATCCACCGATTGATCCTGCCCATGATTTTTTCGGGCTGATGCGTGGCCATATTTTCTTTTTTCCGAAATATGTTCCGGCATAAAATGCGGCAGTATCAGATGCAGACGATGAAAGGAGAACAAATAATATTTCCCAACTGGTCATGGATGTTAAAAACTGAAGAGATAAAGGAATATAAATCAGTCCGGAAAAAAGAATCAGGGAATTTTTATATGAAGCGGTGTCGGGATTTGCACTATAAGAAAAAAGGAATTTGAAATTATAAACCCAAAACAGGGCGAGGAGTAAAATTATAACCCGTGTAGGTGAAGATAAAGACGCTGTTAAAACTATTGCAATTCCTGAAATTACGCCGAGTAATTTAGCTATATAGTGTGATTTGTCTTTCCAGAACATGGAATAAAATTCATTGAGAGCAACAGCGGCGAAAAGTGTAACTGCACCGATAAGGATATATCCTCCTAAATACAGTGCTGAGAAAAGGGCTAAGACAAGAAGTACCGAGGTTATAATCCGTTGTTGCAAGGAGCTTAAGGTCATGAAAATCCTCTAATAAAATTTCCAATTAATTCAATCAGGAAATATTACATTTGTATTTTTTTTTATATTATATTTTCTTCTAACTAGATTTTAATATTTCAAAACAAAATCAGTCAGTGGTTTCTGGTTTAATTTAGGTTTGTTTTGTAAAAAACTGCATAATTATAATTCATTAATAGTTATCGGGCAACCCGTAGACCCTTCTTTTTTATGATTAGTTAGATCATAACTTGATCCAAGTCTACAGCCGTTAATGGTAAATAATCTGATATCTTGAGTTGTGAATATAAGACTATACTGCTTCTTTGAATTATTTAAAGAAGGTGTTCTTTATCATAATTAGATTAAGCTGTTCAATCCTGTAATTATTGTGATATCTTAATTATACTCTTGTATTTTTCTATAGTATAGCAGTATATTTTAATAAAAAAGGTAGAATTGCAAATTCTTATTATACTGGTTGATGTGAACTCGGGGGAGTTATGAAAAAAAAGATTGCAAAAATAAATAGTACCGGTGCTGCCGCAATTGAGAAACTTTTAAGAGGTATGATAAAAGATACTGAGTGTGTCCAATGCCGGAAGGCATTGAAAGATCTTACGAGTCCTATTCTTTCAACTGTTTCCCAGATGTTTGGTGAACAGATGGATCTTGTGGACAGACTTACGGAGATCGGTCTGGCTCTTTCAGGAGAAACTCGGCTCGAACATCTCTTGGAGATGATTGTTGATGAAGCGCGTGTTCTGACAAAAGCAGACGCAGGCACTCTTTATATTGTAAACAAAGAAGCTCGAAAACTGGAATTTTCCATTATTCAAAATGACTCTATGAATGTGCGTATAGGTGGAGCCAGTACTAAAGAAACATCGCTGCCTCCTGTCCCTCTTTATACTCCAGACAATATTCCAAATAAATCTCACGTATCCGCCTATTGCGCTCTGACTGGAGAAACAGTCAATATTGCAGACGTTTATGAAGCTGAAGGCTTTGATTTTACCGGCCCTAGAAAGTATGATGAAACCACAGGTTACCGTTCAAAATCTATGCTTGTTCTGGCTCTTAAAAATCATGAGCAGGATATAATCGGTGTACTTCAGCTTCTTAATGCGCTTGATGAGAATGGTGACGTTGTCGAATTTTCGACAGATGTCGTTGATATTGTCGGGTCACTTGCGTCGCAAGCGGCGATTGCCCTGACTAATGTCCAGCTGATCCAGGGCCTTAAAGATCTGCTCTATTCTGTTATCCAGAGTATTGCCGCGGCGATTGATGCAAAATCAACTTATACCAACGGTCACATTGAACGGGTTGTGACTTTGACCATGATGATTGCTGACGCTGTTAACAAAACAACTGAAGGTAAGTTGGCAGATATACAATTTTCCGCAGATGAGCTTGAAGAGTTGAAGCTTGCAGCATGGATGCACGATGTAGGTAAAATTTCTATTCCGGAACATGTAGTCGATAAATCAACTAAGCTTGAAACGATTTATGACCGGTCAGAACTTGTTGATAACCGGTTCAGATTAATTGCTGAGATTGTTAAAAACAGGAAACTCGGAGAAATCGTTAAGGTTTTGTCAGATCAGCCCGATCCTGATTTAATTCACGCTATTGAAGTAAAATATGCAGTTGAACTTGAACAGATTGAAAATGACAGAATATTTATCGCTTCCTGTAATATTCCTAAGGAGTTTATGACCGACGACCGGATTGAAAGGGTCCGCGAAATTGCCACACGCACTTATGAGAGCGGAGGCGAGACTTTCAATTGGCTAAGCGATGATGAGGTCACAAATCTGTGTATTCGCAAGGGAACATTGACTGATCGTGAACGCAAAATTATAGAAAGCCATGCGGCAATTACGCTTGAGATGCTTTCGAGACTTCCTTTCCCCAAAAGACTTTCACACGTTCCGGAGTACGCCGCCGCACATCATGAAAAACTTGACGGCTCCGGCTATCCGAAAGGTTTGACTGCTGAAGATCTTTCATTGCAGGCACGAATCATGGCTGTCGCTGACATCTTTGAAGCTCTTACCGCTAAAGACAGGCCGTATAAGAAACCCATGAAGATTGCGCAAGCCATTAAAATTCTCGGTTTTATGGAGAAGGATAACCATATTGACCCCGATATTTACGGACTATTTCTAGATTCAGGTCTGTATATGGAATATGCAAAGGCTGAGCTTGATCCATCACAGTTTGAAGAGGATTAAGCCTGATCACTGAGTGTTTTTTTCTCCTTTCTGATATTTATAGAAATCTGTCAGTTTATCGAGCGCCGCATCCGGTGTTGACGCGTAAGGTATGACCGGAAAAGTCAGTTTGTTAATCTTTTTCAAATAATCAGTATATTGCGACTCTTTGATGTATTCAATATCAAAAATGGCTATTCCAGACTCAGAAAGCTCCTTTGCCAATTGCAAGCGATAGTTCTGATCTTCTTTGCTGAAAACATTTTCCAGCAGGCTTTCCAGTCCGACCATGTTTATTGTTTTGAAATATAAATCACGATAAACAGGGGAGCAGTCAGCAATGATTCCAAGACCGTTCTGCGGGCAGATAATAAAACTTTTACCAGATTTTGCGCGGCAGTAATCAGCAATTCTTTTTACCAGCTTAACCATATCATCTGCGGTTGCTTTTACATCAACTCCCTGTTCATGCCAGAACCAGTATGCATCAATAATATCTAGATAAACACCGTCAAAGCCAGCCTCCAAAATGCGGTCTAAATATGGGCGCAGTCCTGTTTCCCACCAGTCCTCACGCCAGTAGCGTACTTTGTAATTTTCAGGCCAGTCAGGATTTTCCGGACCCAGAAAGTTCGGAGGATTATCATTCCATTCTTTTTTCCAGTAGAATCTGTATTTTTCCGCTTCACCGATGGAAAAATAGCAGAGAACTGTTTTGTCGAATTTGTGCAGAACAGAAACATCTTCAGCAGTAAATCTTTTGTTGTCAGTTCCATCTGCTGAGTAATCCATAACGACTAATTCGTATGGAGATTCAGCCAGCATAGCAATCGATGGGCTTTGAAGCCAGAAGCACCAGCTTGAAATCTTTTTTTTAATTCTGTGAGTTGTTTCAGCCGGTTGAGTTTTCTGGGTGATTTCGGGCAGTTTCGTGGAACACGAAAACATGATAAAAGATATTGTTATCAAAAATAAATATTTAAATTTCAATATGTTAGTGTAGTACATATAAGGATTCCTGAGTTTGGGATGAATTTATAATTGGTTCTTAAACGAAAATATATCATTTCACTGGAGGAAATAGAAGTAAGTTCTCTGTTTGTCAGTAACTAGCTTAAAATTTTTAAAATTTCTTTTCAATATAATCATAACGGATTATGCTTACTGTAAAGGTGTCTCATAGACTTTTGGCGATGTGATTACATGCTGATTATGCCGTTGTTAAAGTGGCTTTTTTGATTCGGTGACTAGCAGGTATGTGTAAAGCAATGTTTCATAAATTGTTATATGTTGTTAAACCGTAACAGTTATCATGTATTCAAAGTTGTTTGGGGGATAATTTATAATTAAATTGTAAGTTAGCTTTATAACATATTTTAATCTCATTAGAGGTTCTAAATACTTAACATTTGACATGGAGTCAGGAGGGGTAAAGTGAAAAAGTGTTTATTTCCAGTGTTTTTTTTGGTCATAATTCTTGCAGGATGTTCCGGTTCTTACATGCAAGGATATACGCAGCCTCAAGGTATTGCCAGTGAAGCCCGCCATGCCGCAGTTCTTCCTTTAGTTAATTTAACAACCACACCTAATGCCGGACGTATGGTCGGCGACTTGCTCGCAACCGAGCTTTATTCTTCCACTAAGTTTCAGCTGATGGAATCGACTGAAATGCTCAAACGAGTAAAGGGAGACAACGATGATCTGGAATTTGTCATGGAAGATGCTGTGGCCCAGAAGGTCGGAGTAAGTCTCGGCGTTGATACAATTATTTACGGCTCCGTTTCTGAATATCAGTACAAGCGCGGCGTAAATCAAAGCCCGACTGTCGGAATCAATTTGAGAATGATTGATGTTTCTTCCGGAAAAGTCCTTTGGGCTTCATCTGTATCTAAAAGTGGAGGTTGCTTTTTCGGATGTACAGAATCTTTAAACAGCGTGGCTCAGGAAGCTTTGGCAGAAATGGTTGCTTCAATGACCGCTGTTCCTGCTCAATAGTTTTTACAGTGGCTCTAATTTCATTTTCACTGCTTAGCAGCACTTTTGCATTTGGAAAAAGCAAAAATGAAGTGTCGACATGGTGCTGTTATTATGGACAGCAGGATAAGACTGAAGATTTAGCCCGGTTTGACCTTGCTGTTTTAGATGCTGGCGGCCAAAAGCCGGAACAGCTGCGTAAACGCAGAGTTAAATGTCTCGTTTATGTCAGTCTTGGTGAAGTGCATACGGACAGTCCTTATTACGCGCAGGCCGCAAAGCTTGGATTGCTGGTCAGATATAATGAAAACTGGGATTCTTGGGTGGTTGATATCCGCCGTCCCGAGTGGAAGAAGATGCTCTTTGAACAGATAATTCCAGATGCGCTTAAGAGTGGATATGACGGACTTTTTTTCGATACTCTTGATTCTCCGATTGATATGCAGAGGCAGGACCCTGACACATATAAAGGTACTGAACGAAGCTGTGTTGAGTTGATTAAAGACATTAGAAATCATTACCCGAAGTTGTTTCTCTGTCAGAATCGTGGATTTGAAATTATTCAGAGAACTGCTCCGTATATTGATTATCTGTTAATCGAAGGTCTCAGCAGTTCTATGGATATTGCTACCGGAATCAGGAGTGATGTCTCTGATCAGGATCGTGAATTTCTAATTACCAAAGCGCAGTCAGCCATTAAAAAAAATCGTAATCTTGTGGTTCTCAGTTTGGATTATGCTTTGCCGGATGATAAGCAGGAAATTGACAAAGCTTATAAATTTTCACGAAAACAGGGGTTTGTTCCGTATGTCAGCACTCCAGAACTCCATCAGGTTAATACCTATGCGCCTGCTCCTTAGTTTTATTATTTTTATTCTTTCTTTTTCTACCGCAGTTCCAATGAGCTACGGAGCGCAACTGAAGCGTAAAGTCATGGTCCTCTATAACAGTGCCGAAAAGCAAAATGCTCAGGGAAACCTTTTTGTAGAAGGGTTTGCCATGCCGCTAAATTATTTGGGGATTTTATATGAAGTGCGTGATGTAAATAAACGGCCTCTTCCTGATGCAAAGCAGATGGAGCAGTGCATTGGGATTTTTACAACATTTGCTGATGAGTTTATGGAAAAACCGGAAGACTATCTGAAATGGCTTATCAACCAACAGGAAAACGGCCGGAAAGTCATTATTGCAGGCAGTTTCGGAGCCCGTCAGAATCTTAATAATGACGCGGTAGATCCTGCTCTGGTTAAACGAGTTTATTCGAATTTAGGTTTTTCATGGCAGGGTAACGCAACAAATAACAGTGTTCGCCTTGTATACGATAATATCGACCCAAAAGAGATGAACTTTGAGCGCAATCTTCCTTTGTTTCCACCTAGATATGCTCAGATTATCGCCGTTGATGACCATGTTAAGCCGTGGGTAACAGTAAAAATTAAAGATAATCCAAATTCTTCAGGTGTTGCAGTTGCTGCCGGGCCGAAGGGAGGAATTGCGCTTGATGGTTATATGCGGTGGCAGGATCCTGTAACTTTTATTGAGCAGTGGTATCTCAATCCTTTTGATTTTTTACAGCAATCTTTGAATTTGAAAGGGATACCGGCTCTCACTCCGACAACGCTTAATGGATTAAGAGTAGCTTTTGCTCATATAGATGGTGACGGTTTTGCCGGTTATACTGAAATAGATAAAAATAAAAATTGCGCAGAAATCTTGATGGAACGCATTTTTTCCCGTTATGATTTCCCTAATTCTGCATCGGTAATTGCCGGAGAAATTGATCCGGATGTAAAAGGAAGCCCTGCTAACGTGCTTCTTGCACGGACTTTGTTTGAAATGAAAAATATCGAGCCTGCATCACACTCGTATACTCACCCTTTTGCCTGGAATAAAAAACTTAGAGAGTCACCCGAGTATAAAGATGAATTTGTTGTGGGGCAATACGAGAAAGCCGGTTATAAGTTTAATGCTACATATGAAATTGTTGATTCATGCAAATATATTTCTACTGATTTAACTCCGCCTGATCATCCCTGCAAAACTCTCTTCTGGTCCGGAATGTGCGATCCGGTAGGTAGTCAGGCTGAAATTGTCAAGAAGGCCGGACTGCTGAATTTAAATGGCGGTGATACTATTTTTGATGCCAGCCACAATTCCTATTTTGGAGTATCTCCGCTTTACAAGCCTCTTGGTGAACAAAGCCAGATTTATACCGGACAGGCAAATGAAAATATTCTGACTAATTTGTGGGCCGGACCTTATTTCGGTTTTCGCAATATAGTGGAAACCATGAAGCGGACAGGGACACCGCGTAGAGTCATGCCGATCGATATTTATTACCATTTTTACAGCGGTGAAAAATTTGCTTCGCTCAAAGCCTTGGAAGACGTTTATGATTGGGTTGTATCTCAGAACTGCGCCAAGGTTTACGCCTCTGCCTACATCAAAATGGTTAACGGGTATTTATCCGGTAAAATAGATATTATTGATGCCGATCATTTCGTTATATCAGATTATGATGATTGCCTTTCGCTCCGGCTGGACGGGGCTGATAAAGTCCCTGACTTAGCAAATTGTAAAAATATTATCGGCTATGACATAGAACCGGAAGGTATTTTTGTGCATTTGAACCCCGGAACCGGCAAGGCTGAACTTGTCTTATCCTCAAATATTAAAGTTAATGACGGGGTTGCGTATATTAAAAGCGGCTCAGGTTGGATAAAAGATTTTAAGCGTTCAGAGCGGGGCGTAAGATTTATTTTTGAATGTTTTAATAAAGGTAAAATTGTCGTTGCCGGTCTGAAACCTGATCATAAATTTAAGATTGTCGGTAATAATTTCTCTGCAATGGAAGTGACCAGCAGCAACAGGGGAGAGGTTCTTTTACAGGATGTA
Source organism: Desulfovibrio gilichinskyi (assembly GCF_900177375.1). Taxonomy (NCBI): domain Bacteria; kingdom Pseudomonadati; phylum Thermodesulfobacteriota; class Desulfovibrionia; order Desulfovibrionales; family Desulfovibrionaceae; genus Maridesulfovibrio; species Maridesulfovibrio gilichinskyi. The sequence continues at coordinate 706,190 of NZ_FWZU01000002.1, forward strand.
ACGTCTGGACCGTTGGAGATTTCGCTGATTTGAACATCAAGTTATGGCGAATACTTTTATTTGTGCTCGTATTTGTCGGAGCCACCTATCTTATCTACCCTTTCCCGAAGGATATGGTTCCGCTGTATCTTAAAAACGGTGATATTGCGAAGGCTACCGATATAATTTCGACACTTCTGGATGAAAATCCGGACGATCTGCAACTGCTTGATTTGGGGGCGGATGTTTATCTTCTTCGCGGTATGCCGGAGAAGGCTATCGCAAGTTTAAAGCGTATCCTTGATTTTGAACCTGAGGATATCTCTATCCTTGAAAAGCTTGTTAAGTGTTACGAGTGGAATGTTATGCCACTTGATGCTTTGCAAACATGGGAACGCATTGCACTGTTAAGCCCTAAAAGGGAAAAGCCGTTAGAAAAAATGGTTATGTATTATCGTTTTTATAACTTGGTGCATAAAGAAGTTTCGGCGATTATAAAGCTAAATAATTTACAGACAGCTGAAGAAATTTCAGATGCTTTTAAGACAGGAATAAACCTTGAAGTTTCCCGTATTGCAAAAGAATATGATGCTAAAAAAGATGATCCTTATCTTGATTACCTCATAAGGCATATTTATATCGTAGGAGAGCAGTACCGAGTAGATTTGGAAAATAGTGAAAAAATCAACTACTTAGATTATGTTACATATGCATGTGAATATTATGTTCAGGTTGGACGAGTTGAAGAAGCCGCAGCATTTGCTTCTTACATGGATAAAAAAACAGGCAATGGAATAGAAAGTCGTATTCAACTTGTTAAAGTCCTTGGGTGGTCGCAGCAAAATGCTGCCGCTTTAGATCTGGCAGAACAACTTTATAAACTTAAACCTGATAATATTGCGCTGCTGACTGAAATGTCATGGCTGGCGCAGAGTTTAAAACGAAATGATCTCGCTGAATTGTCATTGCAAAAATTAGTGCGTCTTGAACCTGATAATACAAAGCACCGCGAAGACCTCGGAAATATGTATATTGATGAGGGTAAATTCAGTCAGGCTGTCGCGATTTTTAGAGATTTGGCTCAGAAGTTCAGTAAGTTAATAACGTATGCTCACAGCATGCTACGGGCAGCCTTATATAGCTCTGATCCTCAGCTTATGGAAAAAGTTGTTGCTGAAACAGAGCATCTCGATATTACTGATCCAGAGTACCAAAGGACTAAAGCGGAACTTTTTCTTGCTCTCAATCGTCCGCGCGATGCATATGCCTTGTTGCGGGTCGTGGCTGAGGGGCCGGATGGTCAGCTGGATGACTTTGTCAGACTGCTGGACGCAGCCGGAGCAACAGGGGATGCCAAGCTTGTTGCCGACACCGTCGATTTGGTTTTGCGTTTTGCACCTGATGACAGTTCCCTTATGCGTCAAGGTGCTGAAGCTTGGTTAAATGCCGGTAATCCTGAAAAATCTTATCAGCTGTATCGTCAGGTTGTAAGTAAAGAAGGGCAGGAAAAAGATGTTATCGGAATGCTGCTGGCTGCTTCTGAAACTCAAAGTCTTAAAACTGCAAAACAGGCCGCGGAATACGCTGTTAAAGTTTTACCTGATAATTTAAAAGTTCTGTCGCAAGCCGGAGAAATAATGCTTTGGCTTAACTCTCCGGTTGATGGTTATCCTTATTTCAAGAAGGCGGCTGTTTTGACAAGCGGTGATAAAGAAACCGTTATGAAACTTATGCAGGTTGCTTCTTATACTGCAGATAGCAAAATTTTTAGAGACGCAGCGACGGTTGCCGTAAAACTGCGGCCTTCTGATGAACAGGTTGCAATGCTCGCCGCAGGAGTATGGGCTGCTGCCGGAGATACGAAAAAGGCTGCACAGCTTATAGCCAGTTTTGCAGGCAGGCAGGGTGAAACATATGAAATGCTCATGCAGTGGGCAGAATTTGCAGATCAGTCAGGGCTTACTGAAGAAGCATATAGACTCTATGAGCAGATTTATTCACTGAATTCCAGCGATAAGAAAGTACGAGCAAATTTAGCAAGGCTTGCAGGATGGACAAATCGTCCCAAGGTTTCAGCGAAGCTTTTCGGAGAAATGTCTGATGAACAACCGGATAGTTTCTCTTTGGCACTGCAGGCGGCAAAAGGTTATTCTGACGCTGCCGAGTATACCGATGCTGTCAGGTATTACGAAAGAGCTTTGTCATTTAAAAGTGGCGATACTGACTTGAAGCTGGAACTTGCGCGCAATTACGGCTTTGCAGGGATGAACGATAAGCGGATTATCTTGCTGCAAGAACTTAATGCGCAGGGAGTACTTCCGCAGGTGGAAAAAATAGAGCTGGCCAGAGCGTATCTTGATGATAAAAATCCGCAGAAAGCTCTTGAGATTCTTGAACCGTACGTGACTTTAAAAATTCTGCCGAGGTTTGAAGGCTTTTTGCTTGCTTCCGCTTACGATCAGGCTGGACGCAGGCAGGATGCTTCTGAAATTTATAAAAAGCTCGGCCTTGAGTATGGTAACGATGGTGTCTTCATGGCCCGCCTTGGAGCCGAGGCCCTTTTTAATAATCACGCAGATGATGCTTTTTCTTTGTTTGAATCTGCCCTCAAGGTGGATAAAAAGAATCAGACTGCTTTAAAAGGGATAGCTATGATTTATGCTCAGCGGAATGAGTATAAAAAGGCTGCTGCTAATTTCAGAGCATACAGCAGAATTGTACCGGATGATGCGGATGCCAGATTCCAGCTTGGGGAAGTTTATATGCAGACGGGCCGTGAAGGTGAAGCCCTGAGAGAGTTTAAAGCGGCAAAAAGAATTTTGAAGCGGCAGGGCATTAATGAGAAATCAATTTTCAGCCAGGCTGACAAGGTCATTGGGAAGGAATAATTTTGAAAAAAGTCAAAGACTATAAATTTATAATCTCGGTAGTGACATGTTTGTTACTGCTTATTTTTACGCCTCTATTGCAGGCTAAAGATACTCCTTCAGCTGTGGTTGAAAAAGTATGGACTGTTCGTGTTTCTACTTTTGAAAATGAAAGCAATGCGTGGGATTTTGTTAAATATTTGAAAAGTAATGGCTATAAACCGGTTGTTATAAGAATTTTCGATTCAAAATATAAACTTTGGACGGCTGTGCAGATCGGTGATTACCCTACACGCAGTCAGGCTGTGGCGTCTGCCAGTTCATTTAAACGCAAAATGAAGCTGGACTATCAGGTTAAAGGGATGGATCGAGAATTTCTTGCTGAAAGGACCGCTGTTTCACAAAATGCCCCGTTACCTGCAAGACCTGATGAAGCCGCACCAAGTTACTCCGTAAAGCGAAAAGTAGTTAAGACTGCTCTGAGTAGTGGTAAGACAGCAAATAGTTTGCGAGGAGTTTCTGAGGATTCCTTTTATGAACTTACTCAGGATGATGTGTTGCGGGATGTTTCTAACCTCCAAAGAAAAATTATTTTAACCCGTATAATGATCAGGCGTGGTTACATTAGTGATGGAATCAGGATGTATGAAGAACTTGTTAAGACACACCCTGAAGATATGAACCTGCGCGAAGAATATATTTCAACGCTTATCGATAACGAAGAATATAATAAGGCCGGAAGTCTGCTTCAAAGCTGGCTTGAAGATGATCCTGCCGCTTCCGGTGCTTTAAGTCTTAGCTCTCGGATTAAATTTTTAACAGGCGACTATTCACAGCAACAGGCTTCTTTAAATTATCTTTTGAAACTTCGCCCCGGGGATACGGATGCATTGTCTTCCCGCGCCTATGGACGACAGGACGACGGGGATTGGCTTGGCGCAATTGAAAGCTTTTCCGAACTGATTGACCGTGATCCTGAAAACGTTGATGCACGGCAAGCTCTGTCCGGACTTCTAAAGCAGCACAGACCGAGGCTTAATCTTACTCCTCGTGTTTACCTGCAGACTAATGATACTATAACAACTTCAATGAACACTAATTTCTCCATGCAGTTGGATGAACTGACTCGCGGCGAATTTATTTATGATTTTACGCAGATTTATCGCCCAGCCGGCGATGGTATTGAGAAAGTAGATAAAACCGTTAACCGCGGAGCTTTTCTCTTCCGTAGAGATCTCACCCGCACGTTCACCGGAATTCTGGGTGTAGGAGCTTTTGAGGGAACAGCGGAAGGTTTTACCGGCGCACTCGGGTTTGATTGGCTGGTTAGCGATTCAGGTCCTCTGTCTTTAATGCTTGATTACAATAATCCGTGGACAGATGAACCTTCCGCCGCAAATTATAAAGGTCGATATAATCAGATTTCAATGACTTATGACGGTTTTTATAATGATACATGGGGGCTGTTCATGAACGGTCAGGTTCGTCAGTATGTCGTAGATAACGACAGATTATACGGAACCAAAGGGGTTTATAATGTTATTTTAACGAGAAAGCTTTTGGATAACCCAGAGCTTTATGTATCCTATTCATACTACCGTTCACATTTTAAATACGATGATGATAATTATACACCGATTGCAATGGTGCAAAATGAAAGTATTCATACACTTAGTACAAGCTTCAGCAAGTGGTTTTGTGATTCCATAGGAATGCAGGTTTCAGGAGGAATAAGGCAGGATGAATTTAAAAGTTCTCCAAGCTATTTCGCTTCTCCGAATTTGCTTATGAAACTCGGCGAGAGATGGGAATTTAACGCAGGCTATGAATACAGCAGTGATTCCGGTCTTGTCGGCGGCGGTGAAAGTCAGGCAATTACCGGAGGAATCAATTATGTTTTCTAATTTTATTCTTACTACGTCATTCGAAAATATAATTTTTGAAGCTAATAATAGATCTATTGTGAATAGAATCATTCTATCAGCGGGTTGCAGATAATGCTTAAGGTTCATGCTGTCATAAAAAAATATAAGCTTTCAAAGTATTTTGAAGCTTTTACCGGAATAATCGCTCTCACGGTTATCAATTTAATTTTTTTCCGATCTGATCCTGGTTTTGTTAACGTTTCCCCGCATCCTTACTGGATTATCGTGTTGCTCACCGCTTCGCGTTACGGGTTCAGCGGTGGAGCCTTTGCCGGGAGTATTGCCGCGATTGCTTATTTGGGATTTACCTTACTATCAGTTCCGGACCTTGCTCTTGTAAATTTTAAAAGTCTTTCGATGTGGGGAAAGCCTGCGTTGTTTTTTATTGTGGGTGTTGTTATCGGCGAAATGCGTGAACTTAATATCAAAGAATACAATTTGTTAAGTGAAGAACGTGATGCGTATAAAGAAGCTTTCGGTAAAATAAAAACAAAGTTTGATGTTTTAAGTGAAGCAAAGCAGGAAATCGATACCAGAATTATTTCTCAGGAAAACACTTTGGGAACTTTGTATGAAGCTGCGCAGGGCCTGCGCTCTTTGAATGAAGAAAGTATATTTCCTGCTGTTCTTGAAATTCTCAGAGATTTTATGAGTGTCGAAGATTGCTCCATTTATACACTCGAAGGTGATGAATTTAAACTCAATACCGCTATGAGGCATGGGAAAAGTCCATTGCCGGACACTATTCCATACTATGAAGGATTAATGGGACTTGCGGCTGAAGATAAGAAAACGGTCTCTATTAAGGATGTTGCTAATCCGGAAAGCATGCCCCTTGGCATAATCATTTCGGCGCCGATTTTAGCGGATAATCAAAAGCATGTAATCGGTGTTTTGAATGTTGAAAAAATGCCTTTTATGAAATTCAACAGTGATTCCGTAAGAATTGCCGGACTTGTTGCCGACTGGTGCGGAAGCAGTATTGAAAACGCTACTATCTTTCAAGAAACTAAAGACAAACTTATCGCAGATGAAATGATCGATGCTTATACGTATGATTATTTTAAGAGAAGACTGCGCGAAGAATTTGTAAGATCTCGCAGATATGAGCTGGATTTGTCGCTTATTCTTCTTGAATTTCCAAGTTTGGAAAATGCTTCGGATGAAGGCAGAGAAGATGTCTTGATGGCGTTCAGCATGATTTTGAAAAATCAGATTCGCGAAATTGATATTTTGTTTTTAAATGATAAACCAGGATCATTTTTTCTAATCCTTCCAACCACTCCTCCAGCCGGTGCGAGGGTGGTGGTTAAAAATATTTTGAATGCGTTTAAGGCATTAAGTATGATGGCGTTTGAATCAGATGCAAGTCTGGTTGAAATTCGCGCCGGAGTTTCCGGTTATTCAATGGATATGGAAGAACCGATGGATATGGTTAAAGCCGTAGAAGAGGATGTCGTAAGTGTCTTATTTGCGGAGTAAAGTAATCCTTGCGGGGCGACTTTGGTTCGCTGCCGCTTTTTTACTTGCATATCTGTTCGAAATCAGTGCGGGCTGGTTTTATGTAAACAGGTCTGCATCTCCGTATTTTATATACGCTGCGCTGTGTGTTCATATTTTAGCAGCTCTTTCCTTTTTTATTACCCGGCCTAAACCCAGATCTTTGCCGGGCGTCGGATATTATTACCCGCGCCTTATGGCTTTGTTTACGTTTTTTATGCCAGGAATCGGACTTCTTGGAACATCGATGACCTTGCTTTTTTCACGAATTTTTATGGACAGTCACGGTCTTGCCAAAGAGTATAAAGAAAAGGCTTTTGAAAGCGGAGCTCTGGACGTTGATCTTCCGGATGATATCAATGCTTTTTTGTATGAAGAACTGGATATTCATCCTATCGCAGATATCCTTGCCGGTGATGATGTCGGAATGAAACGCGGCGCAGTTAACTTGCTTAGAAGGATCGGTTCGGCTGAGGCTGTTTCGCTGCTGAGAAAGAGTTTGTCTGATGAAAATGCCGAGGTCCGTTTTTATGCACATACCGCTCTTGCCCGTATGGAAGAAGATTACTCTCAGCTGCTTGATAAAGCAGAAATGCGCACTAAAAAATATAACAGTGCGCAATCTCACGCGGAGCTAGGCGCTGTTTATAGAAATTATGCCAATAGCGGTCTGCCGGAGATTAATATTCAGGAACACTCGTTGAAGCTGTCTTGTGAGAACTGGAAGATTGCGTGTGAAATGTTACCTGATAATACGGATTACCTTATGAGGTTGGCGGAAATTTATATTGAAAGCCATAGGTTCGCTGAAGCTGTCGAACTATATAAAAATACTCGGAATAATCCTGATCTCGAACTGGAATCACGTTTAGGAATATGCAGAGCTTACTTTGAAATGGGCAATTTTATAGCGTTGTTCCATGAAGTTGAGACCATGCGGGCGAAACCTGCTTTGGAATCTTCTGATCCATTTAAAAAAGTTGTGTATAATTTTTGGATGAGTGGAGATTCTGTATATGAGTAATGACGATAATAAAAATGAAAAAGAATATGATGTTTGTCTGCTTCTGGAAGGGACTTATCCGTTTGTTTCAGGAGGGGTCTCAAGCTGGATTCATAATTTAATTAAGGGAATGCCTGACCTGACATTCACAGCGGTTTGTATTCTGGCAACGTCTAAGGAAAAAGCTGAATACAAGTATGAAGTTCCGGATAACTTTGTAGATCCCAAAATTATTTATCTTCATGACCATGTGGATATTAAACAGAGTATGTTTAATAAAATTTCTAAGAAGAATATGCAAAAGATGACAGAATTTCATAAGAACATTGATCTGTTAGATATAGATTTTATGAAAGAGATTGTCACTTTGTTCCGTGAGGGTAAGTTTCCTCTCAGCGAATTAATACATGGTAAAAAAACCTGGGATCTATTGATTGAGCGGTATGGACCCGAAGTAAATAAAGAGTCCTTTATCGATTACTTCTGGACATTTCGTTTTACACATCTCCCAATTTTTAAAATGCTCCCGCTGGAGCTGCCTAAGGCAAAAGTGTACCATACAATTTCAACCGGGTACGCTGGGCTTTTAGGGGTTATTGCAAGGATTACCACAGGTCGTCCTTTGCTGCTCACTGAGCATGGAATTTACGTTAAAGAACGTAAAATTGAAATTTCGCAGGCTGAATGGATTTACCATAAAAATGATGACAGATTTAGGGTGGATAGTAAGCTCGGAGCAATTCAGACATTTTGGATTCGCATGTTCGAGCAGCTTGGAAAAATCTGTTATGATTATTCTTCAGAAATATACACGCTGTACGAAGGTAATAAGCAGTTGGAAATACTTGAAGGAGCCGATCCTGCAAAAATCAAGATAATTCCGAATGGGATCAGTCTTAAAAATTTTCTGGGGTTAAAACCTGAAGACCATGATTACAAAGGGCAGACTGAATTCGCCGTTGGTTTTGTCGGCAGAGTTGTGCCTATTAAAGATGTTAAGACATTCCTGCGTGCCTGTAAGATTGTTGCTCTTAAAATTGATAAGCTCAAAGTTTATATAATGGGGCCGACCGAGGAAGATGAAGAATATTATGAAGAATGTCTGAATCTCGTAAAGCTGCTTCACCTTGAAAATATAGTAGAATTTACAGGCAAGGTTAAGGTTGCAGATTATCTTCCTATTTTGGACGTAATTGTGCTGACAAGCATCAGCGAAGCGCAGCCTCTTGTCATAATGGAGGCCAACTGCGCCGGAGTACCTGCGGTTGCTTCAGACGTCGGTTCGTGCCGTGAATTACTGGAAGGGCGGACAATCAGTGATAAAGCTCTCGGACCTTCAGGCATTGTAACAAAAGTTGCAGATCCGGTCGGGACAGGGGAGGCTATTTTGACCATACTGCAAAAGCCTGTTCTCAGAAAAAAGATGTCACTTGCCGGTATTGAACGGGTGAAAACTTTTTATAAAGAATCTGATTTGAACAAAACATATTTGAAAATTTATCATAAGCACATGAAGATGGAAGACTTGGAGTAACAGATGGCAGGTATAGGATTTGAATTAAGGCGGATGCTCGGCAAGGACAGTTATTTGTCCGAGATGTCAGCGTACTTGTATGCTGCTATGGTTTCATCCGGCCCATGGCTCATGAGCGTCCTTTGTTTATCTATTCTCGGGCTGTATTCATATTCAGGTTTTTCGCGTATTGATCAGGAAATTTTCAGAACAACGATTATTTATGTTTATGCTTTTACGCTGATTTACGTGGGGTTCATTCAGCTTGTGGTAACTCGTTATCTTGCTGATAAATTTTATCTGGGTGAAGAGCGGATTACACTTACAGCTTTTTTTTCAAGTTCAATCCTTGTGCTTGCCTTAGGAGCAATTATCGGTGTCGGTGGGATTTGGACCTTTGAACTTACGCTTACATATAAAATTATAGCAGTTATTCTGTTTCTTCTTGTTGCAATGATCTGGCTGGCTATGATTTTCCTTTCCGCTGTAAAAGATTTCCGCAGTATCGTGCAGGCTTTTGCCATAGGCACTTCGGTCAGTGTTGGTGCAGCGTTTCTGCTTTACCCTGTTATGGGGCTTAATGGATATCTGCTTGGGTATACCATAGGGCAGGCTGTGATTTATTTCTGGCTGCTGGCGAGGCTGCTGGCAGAATTTTCACCAGGACGGGTATGGGACTGGGGGATGCTCGCTTATTTTATAAAGTACTGGCAGCTTGCTTTAATCGGTGTGCTTTTCAATCTGGCAATATGGATAGATAAAATTTTGTTCTGGTTTGCGCCTGATTCGCGAATGGTGGTTCCTTACCTGCGAACGCATGATTTGTACGAAGGTCCGATCTTTTTTGCATATTTAACAATTGTTCCTACGCTTGCAATCTTTTTAGTCAAAATTGAAACGAAGTTTTATGAACATTATCATGATTATTTTGCTAAAATAATGTCTAAAAAAGACCTTTTCAGTATCTTGGAAGAGAAGAAAGGAATGGTCAGCATGCTAAGGGAAAGCTTGCGTGAAATTCTAATTGTGCAGGGAACATTGACGCTGTTATGTCTTTTTATGGCTTCAGACTTTATTGAGATTGTAGGGCTTTCTCCTATTCAGAAACCGCTTTTGCAGATCGCGTTGATCGGTGCATTCATGCAGGCTATGCTCTCTATTGCTGTAATTATTTTATTTTATTTTGACTTACGTAAAGAGGTTTTACTGATAACCTTGGTTTTTCTATTGAGTAACGCAGGGCTTACGTTACTCAGTATGAAATTAGGTTTTACTTTTTATGGCTATGGGTACTGCTATTCCTGTTTTATGTCTTTAATGTGCGCATATTACTTTGTTTCAAAGAGTGTGACAAACCTAGAGTACATCACATTTGCCGGGCAACCTATAATTTAGGATTGTGAAAAAAGGGGGGGCTATGACAAAAAAAATATGTCTGGTTACAGGATGTGCTGGATTTATAGGCAGTCATCTCACACAGCGACTCATTGATCTCGGTCATTTTGTTGTGGGAGTTGATAATTTGTTTTCCGGGTATGTACACAATATGGAAGGTTTTTTGGATCATCCGGATTTTAAATTCCATGAAATTTCAATAACAGAAGAGGATTTGCTTGAAAGTTTAAAAGAAGCATATCCTGATCTTGATGTAATATTTCAATTAGCAGCTATTGTGAGTGTTCCTTATTCTGTTGAACATCCTAAACTTACAATGGACGTTAATTTTGAAGCTGCAAGAAAAATGTTTGAAGCATCGATAACGCTTGGAATTTCACACTTTGTTTTTGCCGGATCTGCCGCAGAATACGGAAATGAAGAAAGGCTTCCAGTCCGCGAAAAATATGCAACGGATGAGGTAAAACATTTCAGCCCGTATGGCGCCTCGAAGTATAAATTTTCATCGTTTTTAGAAAAATCTGGGTCAGGGTGTTCTCTGCGGTTTTTTAATATTTTCGGACCGCGTCAGGACCCCACAAGTCAGTATAGCGGTGTGATCTCCAGGTTTATTGATTTCGGACTGGATGGTAAAAATATGGTTATATTCGGAGACGGCACTCAGTCCCGTGATTTTTTATATGTCTCGGACGTTGTTGATTCCTATTTAATAGCCGCGGGACTTGATCCTCTTGGGCGCGGGCCGCTTACCGGAATCTATAATGTCGGAACCGGAAACGGAATTTCAATTTTGGAATTGGCGAACACTGTTTCCGCGTTAACAGCTGCCCCTTTAGAATTTGTTTTTAAGCCTGAACGGGTTGGTGACATAAAACATTCCCGCGCAGATGTAAGTAAAATTTCAGCTGCGGGATTCAGTCCTGCGGTGTCTTTTGACGATGGGTTAAAAAAAACGATTGAATGGTCAAGGTCCTGTAAGTAATTTCTGCAATTATTGTCTCAGTAAAATTATATCAAAGAATAAAGGTTTATAAAATGGTTGAGAGTAATGACGATTTGGAAATAAAAATTCTGCGTAACGCTGAAGTTCAGGAAGCTTCTGCCGAGTACGTCGATAAACTTTTCTGCAAATCAAATAGCGATTTTGAAGTTGTCGCAATTCTTAGGAAGTTGGCGTTAGATAGGATTTATCATGAAATGATTGAGAATCCTGACGAGTTCAAGGAGAAACCTCAACTGTCATCCGGTGAACGATGGGATGGTAAAAAACCTGCCGGACCTAGAGATTTTTTAAAAAAAAGAATTGCTCTTCCGTCGCTGCCTCAGGTTTTGATTCAAATTCAAAATGTCATTAATGATCCGGATAGCTCCGCAAGTGATCTTGCTGAAGTTATAAGTATGGACCCAAAGCTAGTCGCTGCAATTTTACGTCTAGCCAACAGTGCCATGTTCAATTTTAGAACGGAGGTAGATACTCCCACAAGAGCTGTAGCCCTTTTAGGCTTTAAACAGGCCGGTTCTTTAGCTCTTGGAACGGTTTCTCTAAGTTTATTCAAACGTTCAAAAAATGCAGTTCTTGAGGTTGAAAAATTTTGGAAACATTCTATAGCCTGCGGGATTATTGCTCAAGAAATTGCCCGCGCCGTAAAACTTGGTGATCCTGAGCGTTTTTTTGTATCCGGCCTTCTTCATGACATAGGGCTTTATGTACTCTTTGAGAGTGAAAAAAGTCTTGCTGTTGAATTGGTGCGCCTAGCCAATGAGAGCGCAGAGAGTCTTTATGATGCTGAAAGGGAACTTTTAGGTTTTGATCACGCCATCCTCGGCGGGGTAATAATTAAAGATTGGAGTTTTCCAAGATCTCTCGTTATTGCCGCGGCCGGGCATCACAGCCCTGAAAAGGCTAAAGAGGATCCTGATGCCGGAGTCGTGCATGTTGCTGATTATGCGGCCAGATCATTGGGATATGACCTCGGTATTTCTCCCGTTCTCGGAAATCTTGATGAAGCCGCATGGGATAATATCGGAATTACAGTTAATCAGTTTGCCGGATTGATTCCTCAATTTAAATTGTTGATTGATGAAATCTTCGAAATATTAAGCTCAGAATAAAAAATGCCCGGCATGAATCATGTCGGGCATTTTTTATTGTTGTTTTAAAGTTGCTTTATTTGACTAGTTCGTTTCCGGAGCGGCTCCATGCCAACGCCCCGCCAGCGAGTGAACAAACATGAGTATGTCCATGGTTCTGAAGATAGCTGCCGACAATGTTGGAGCGGTATCCTGAACCGCACATAACAATTACGGGAGTCTCTTTCTCTACCTGCAATCCTTCTTCAAGTACCAAAGCAAGAGGTTTATGGATTGCTCCCTTTACATGTCCACTATTCCATTCGTCAGGAGTTCTTACATCAAGTAAAATGAACTCGCGTTCATCCTGTATTGCTTCCTGCAAATCCCATGTAGATTTTTGTGCAAGGCTTTTTACAGGGTATCCGGACAGCAGCCATGAACTGATGCCGCCTAGAAGGTATCCAAAAATATTGTCATACCCAATGCGGTGCAATTCTAAACACATGCGGTCGTAGTCCTGTTTTGAATTGACTACTAAAAGAATGTCCGCATTTGGTTCAACAACCATACCTACCCAGTTGGCAAGCTGCTTTTCAAGGCCGATATTGATGCTGCCGGGGATATGGAATCCTCCGAATCCCGCAGCGTCGCGAACGTCGATAACTGTGGCACCTTTATCCATAATCTGCTTGAACCTTTCAGGGTTCATCGCTTTATCCAAAGGGCATCTTTCAAGAAGAGGCGCTCCTTTGAAATTTGTCTCGATTATGTGGGTGAACGATTTCGGGCGTGCTGGAAAAGATTCCAGAACCTTCCTTTTGAATTTTTTAAATGATTCAAATTTAAGCATGGGATTGTTGCGTCTTTCATACCCCAAAGTGGTACTAGGTTTCGCACTCATTCCCTTGCCGCAAAGTGAACCCTGACCGTGAGCCGGAAACACTTCCAGATAATCAGGAAGATTCCCGAGTTTAACGTAAAGGCTGTTGTAGAGGTTTTCCACCTGCTCATCCAGAATTTCATTTCCCGGCAGGTCAGGGCGGCCTATGTCGCCGACAAATAGCAAGTCACCTGTTAGAATCATCCATGGATCAGTTCCGCGCACCATATCCGTCACAAGAATTGATATAGCGTTAGGAGTGTGTCCGGGAGTATATATAAACTCCAGTTTTACACTGCCTATAGTGAAAGTATCGCCTTCTTTAATCGGAGTATGAGGGTATGCCACCTTTGCATTTTCATGGATGAAAAGAGTCGCTCCGGTGATCGATTTAAGTTCCTGTTCACCACCGACATGATCAGCGTGAACATGCGTATTTATTACATGAGTGATCTTCATTCCCTCTTCGCGGGAAATATCAAGATAATCCTGTATATCTCGCTTAGGGTCTACAATTGCCATCTGTCCGGCTGCCGGGCAGCCTATTACATATGAATAGCAGCCAAGTCCTTCAGTCGTAATTTGTTTAAAATACATTATTAGAGACGCTCCGGTCTTTTCATTTAAATTTTAAATTTTCCAATCCACAAATCATGAAGATTACAGAAACTTGTTACATAAAACTTTTTGCCGGAACTGTTTGCGGGAAGCGGGTACTTTGATACAGCCGTTTTGTCCGTGGGCGCAAAGGTATGTTCGCCGATTGGGGTACCTTTAGAGTCTACAATAGTGTGGCGGACTATATAATGTTTTTCAGACATCGGGTGAGGTGTCGTTACAATAATTTCTGTATCGGTGATCTCTACCTTAGGAACATGGGTTCCGGCTTTTCCTTCCCAATGTCCTTGATGTTTCTGGGTGAAAGCAACATTGTAAGGAAACTCAAGTTCATCATCGGCAGAAACTGTTCGTCCGGTAAGTAGCGTGCCGGTCACTGCCGCCGCTGCGGCTACAGACATTGTCATGAATGCTCTTCGTGAAGTCATTTGATTTCTCCTTATGTTAAATTGTCCTTAATACCAATGTTTCTACTATTGTATTTAATAATAGATTTAATTTGTCAAGAATGATTACTATTTTGTCATATTTTACTCGGAAGATAGTATCAATTTTTTTCAGAAGGTAATACCTTTCAGTAGCCTTTCTTGTTGGTGTTAACAGAAGTGTATGATAATGAATTATGTAAATTATAAAGAATAATGTTGCTAAAAATAATAAATTTATATCTATCTGCTATATGATTTTTATTTGTTAAGAATTTTATAAGCATGCGAGATGTTTTATGCGAAAAGTTTTTTTTGTAGTCTTATTTATATTCCTTGCCGCTATTTCTGTTCTTACTGAACAGGCTCACGCTTCTGCTAAACGTGTTCTTCTGATCAGTTCCTACAATCCGGCATTTCCGACTTTTTTTCAGCAAACAAATGGATTGGAATCAGTTTTTAAGCCTGCTGGAATTTCACTGGATATTGAGTTCATGGACAGCAAACGTTTTTATAGTCCTGAAAATATTTTAGCATTCCATAACCTTTTAAAACTGAAACTGCTTAGACTTTCCCCATATGATATAATTGTAACATCAGATGACAATGCCTTTAAGTTCGTATTGGAATACCAGAATGAATTATTCCCGAATATTCCGGTTGTTTTTTTGGGAGTTAATAATCAGGAACTAGCCAGATCTATGAATTTTAATGATCTGGTTACCGGGGTTATTGAAGCTGTTTCAATGCATGAAACTTTGGGCCTTGCTTTTGATCTGTTTCCAAAGGCAAATAATATTTATGCTATCGTTGATGGCTCTCCCAGTGGGCAGGGAGATCTTGAAACATTCAAAGGACATAGTGCTCATTTTTCGGGCAAGAAATTAAAGGTTTTATCGCTTGGTAATACCTCATGGGATGAGTTTGGCAGAAATCTTGAGAAAATATCAGACAACGATGCAATATTGTTGCTTTCAGCTTACAGAGATAAGTCAGGAACAGGAAAGTTGTTTGCCGATTCACTTGAGCTGATTGTTTCACATAGCAAGGCGCCTATTTTCCATCTATGGGAGCATGGTTTAGGACAGGGGATTATAGGCGGTAGAGTTATTTCTCAATTCGAACAAGGGGTCGCTGCTGCAAAAATATGTTTAGACATTTTTAACGGGAAGCAGGTTAAAGATATTCCAGTTGTTGAAGGTTCTGAAGTTAATAAGTTTATATTTGATAATAATATTTTGAAGAGATTTCATATTAACAAAGACTCTTTGCCTCCAGGAAGTCTGGTAATAAATCAACCTAAATCGCTTTTTACTCAGCATCGGAAAACACTTTTAATCGCGCTGTGTTTCGTAATTCTTCTTTTGTCTTTCATAGGAGCTCTTATTGTTTATATTTTCCGCCTGCGGAGAGCTGAAGACAATGCCAGAAAAAGTGAAGAGCGGTTTGCTCTCGCAATGGACGCAAGCAGAGACGGTCTTTGGGACTGGAATATAAGTACGGATGATGTATACTATAGCCCCGGCTATAAGGCTATGCTCGGTTACAAGTTTAACGAGGTTCCTTCGCACGTAGACGCGTGGGTTGATTTAATCCATCCAGCCGATCAGGACGCGGCAATAGAGGCTAATACGGACTGCATTGAAAACAAAACAGATTCTTTTGAAGTTGAGTTCCGGATGCAGACCAAGAGTGGTAAGTGGGTTTGGATTCTAGGTCGTGGCAAAGCCGTAGAACGTGATGAAACAGGCAGAGCTGTTCGTGTTGTAGGAACTCACACGGATATTACCGAGCATAAAAACATAGAAAAAGAACTGCGCAGACTTCGCAATTATCTTACAAATATAATCGATTCTATGCCTTCAATCCTTATCGGAGTTGACCATGAGGGGGTGGTCACTCAATGGAATCGTGAAGCCCAGCGCGTGACTGGATTTTCGGCTGCTGATGCCGAAGGAAAACTTTTGTCGGATGTTTTTCCAAGACTGACTCCGCAGTTGAAGTGGATTGAAGAGTCTTTATCAAGTCATCAGATTCATACTGATTCCAGAGTTCATACGCAGGAAGATGGGTCGGACAAGTTTGAGGATATAGCCATATACCCTTTAAGCTCTAACGGAGTAGAAGGGGTTGTAATAAGGGTTGATGATGTTACTCAGCGGGTCCGCCTTGAAGAAATGATCGTTCAAAACGAAAAGATGATCTCTATTGGTAGTTTGGCCGCAGGAATGGCGCATGAAATTAATAATCCTTTAGGTGCTATTGTCCAAGGAACTCAGAATCTTTCCCGTCGGTTATCGCTTGATCTTCCTGCTAATTTAAAGATTGCCGAAGAATACAATATCAACCTTGAGAAAGTCTATGAATATCTTAATGATCGCAGTATATTTAAGATAATTGAAGGGATAAACGGTTCAGGTCTCAGAGCGGCTGCGATAGTAACTAATATGCTAAGTTTTTGCCGTAAAAGTGATAACGCCGTGAAAAAAAATAATTTGGCGATGCTGTTAGAAAATTCTCTTGAAATGGCTAAAAATGAATATGATTTAGATAGAAAATATGATTTTAAGAAAATAGAAGTTGAGCGGGAATATGCGCAGGACCTTCCTGATATTTGTTGTGACGGCAATGAAATTCAGCAGGTTTTTTTGAATTTAATAAAAAATGGAGCTTATGCTGTATCAGATAAATCTTATGTTAACAGTTCTCCTAAGTTGTTTCTCCGGCTTCGTTTAGAGAGGGATACGGTCGTTGCTGAAATTGAAGATAATGGATTAGGCATGGATGAAACAGCTCGAAAGCGCGCTTTCGAGCCATTTTTTACAACTAAACCGACTGGATCTGGAACAGGACTTGGGTTGTCGATTTCATATTTTATAATAGTGGAGCAACACAAAGGTCATATGGAAGTCTTTTCTTCACCCGGAAACTGGACCCGCTTTATTGTGAAGCTTCCCATAAAGTCAGAATGTTAGGACCCGAAATTATTTATTCCAGCCTCCGTCTTTAAGTACTACTCGGTTGAGCGCTAAAGCCATTTCTGATGCTTCCATCTTGTCGGTAACTATTTCTATGTAACAACCGCAGTCAGCTTTGTCTGCTCTCTCAAGTGCCGTGTCCAGTTCTTGATTGTTAACAACTTTTGCGGTGAACCAATCTTCCATACCGAATGCTTCCGGCAATTTGCTGTAATTCCATTGCGCAATTTCGTTGTAATATATGTACGGATTTTTACCTAACATGCGTTCAATAAGATATCCGTCATTGTTCAAGCAAAATATTACGGGCTTAAGTCCTAATCGTCCGAATTGGCTGATTTCCTGAACCGTAAGTTGATGCGCCCCTTCCCCCGTTACAAGAACAACTCTGCGATCAGGAGCTGCGACCGCGGCGCCGAATGAGGCAGGCGTTGCCCATCCTATCGAACCCCAAAGAGTCTGGTTGTAAAACAAGGCTCCCTCTGGAAGCTTTGCTGTGATCAGCCCCATAGACGATGTGCCTGTTTCTGCAATAATGATATCGCCTGATTTAAAAAACTTCTCAATCCGCGGGTACAGTGAGTCAGCTGTGATTTTATCTTCAGCCGATCCTTGTGGCTGGCCAAGTCCTTTTACTTCATGATTTTTGATAAAATTTTGCGATTTAATTTCTTTTTTTAAGGCTGTGATAACATCTTTTATAAAAACGTTATGGTATGTTGCGTGCCCGACATGTACATGGTCAGGATGGATATTTATTTCACCTATGGGATCAAATTTTATAGTGAATGCGCCAGTGTTTATATCAGACCTGATAGTTCCGAAGCTTACAATCAGATCGCTTTCTTCGACAATTTGCCGCACGTCCTCAGCAATAAGGCTGCCGCTGTAAACTCCGATGAAGTTTGGATGAAATTCTGAAAGTGTTCCTTTCCCCATAAGCATAGAGGTGAATGGAAGTCCTGCTTTCTCTATTATTTCCTGTGTTTCCATACGCAAATCATAACGACCTATTAATGTTCCAACTACTGCAACAGGTGATTTTGCTTTACCAATTTTATCTGTGATGATTTTAACCACTGTTGCCAGAGTTTCTTGATTGCTTTTTTGCTTCACTAAAGGGTGTGGATCGGAACAACCAAGTTCCATCATGGCAAAGTCCCCTGGAATTCCGAAGTATACAGGTTTCTTCTGAGTTAGAGCTGCATTAATGAGACGGTCAACTTCTGAAACAGTATTTTCGGGAGTGAGGATGGTGCTTGCGCATACTACCGGCTGAACCATTTTGTGGAATAGATCAAATTCCCCGTTGCCGAGGGTATGGTGCATAATATTATCCCCTTTGAGGATAGAATGCTTGGGCATGCCTACAATATGGAAAATAGGCAGATGTTCTGCATAGGCTCCGGCAATGCCGCCGAGAGCATTGAGTTCTCCGACTCCATAAGTGGTGCATAGAGCTGAGCAACCTTTGATACGGGCGTAACCGTCAGCCGCAAAAGCTCCATTAAGTTCACTACAGCAGCCTATCCAGTTAAGATCCGGGTCATTGCATATGGCATCGTTAACGGGAAAAGCGTAGTCACCCGGAACTCCGAAAATATCTGTGACTCCGATTTCTTTGAGTCGTTCAAGCAAATGAGAAATAACTGTTTTCGACATGACTGTGACCTCTGATGGTTGTGATCTTTTAGATTAGTAAAGTTATATTATCTAAAATAATGACATTTCATGAGGGGGATGTCCATGTTACAGTGATAAATTATTGTCTCCGGAGTGTAATTCTTTACTCTTTCAGCGTAATAAAGTTAATTTGCTGATTGGCTGTGGATAAACATACCAAGTCTTTTATCAGTGTCGTTAATATGTTGTACAAGCCATGTGCTTAAATAGTTCAATATTTCCATGGAAGTATTAGCAGCACCGTTATTACATAGATTTTCAACTTCATTTACTTTAGCAATAAATTCTTTATGTTCATTAATGTGAGCCGGAGTTTCAGGATAATCATATTTTTTCATGATTCTTACTTCAGCTCCAAAATGTTCAAGAATGTAAGTGTGCAGGTCTGAAATAATGTTTAGAACATCCTGATCAGAATTATTGTTTGATATCATCATATCGTAAAGAACATTAATCATTGTAATTAATTCTTTGTGTTGATCGTCTATCTCTGTGAAGTTGATTGATAGAGATTCATTCCATTCAAGCATAGGCATAGTGTTTCTCTAGGTTGAAGGTGAAAGGTTGAATTATCATTTATATAAAAAGTCGCTGATTTCTACAGCATCACATTGCTCAGGACTAAGAAATTTTTGTGCATATTGTGTGAAAACTTCTCTTTGCAGGAAAATATTGAAAATATCACAGTCAATATCCTGATCGTTACACATTAATTTCATAATTTTGAGTGCTTCAGATATTTTTTTTGCTTTTTTATATGGCCTGTCCGAAGCTGTCAAAGCCTCAAAAATATCGGCAATAGTAAGAATGCGTGCTTCGACCGATAGATTTATTTTACTTTTCTTAAGTGGATATCCTGTGCCTATCAGCGTTTCGTGATGACTCGCCGCAATCTCTGGAACTCTCTTTAAACTGTCCGGGAAAGGGATTTGCTCCAGCATTTCAAGACCGATTAGTGTGTGCTCATTTATTTTAAAGCGATCTTCAGCAGTAAGCGAACCCTGTTTTATGCATAAGTTGTAAATTTCTCCGCGATTATATTCATTTTCGGGCGTAGAAATTGGATTGCCCAAGGTGTCTCTGATATTAGGGTATTTTTTTGTGCGCGGAATAATATGTTCAGGTTTGTCTGCGAGAAGTTTTTGTATGCTTGGTATACTGTCTTCAGGTGTTTCGTCTTTGCGTCTTAGTTCGTCAATTGAAATTCCTATTTTGTCACTGTAATGGCTAACCCATGACCTTTCACCTATTCTTTTAATTTCTTCAATATCCTCATCAGACATGAATTCTCCTCCGATATTGCTTTGGGCTACGAAGGTAAAATCTATTTCAAGTTGCTCCAGTTCTGACTCCAATTCCTCTTTTAAAAGGGTAATGTCCGTTTCCCCTTCAGCTATTTTTTTATAGTATTTTATTTCTGCGTCTCTACGAAGCACTTCAAAGCGCATGCGGATTTCATGTATACGGTCATATATCGTTTCAAGTTTTGTCGCTTTGTTTATCACGTATTCCGGAGTGGTTATCTTGCCGCAGTCGTGTAGCCATGCGGCAATCCATATCTGCCGCCATTCTTCTTCAGTTTCTATTTTGAAATTTGTCAGAGGGCCTTCATTTGTCTCGTTGACAGCGTGAGCCAGCATTTCTGCCAGAACAGGGACTCTGGTACAGTGTCCTCCTGTGTACGGAGACTTGGAGTCAATTGATGCTGCAATAACTTTGATTAAAGAATTAAATGTTTCTTTAAGTGAATTGACTAAATTGCGGTTATCCAGCCCCACAGCTGCCTGCGCAACCAGCGATTCTAAAAGCCCGTTTGTAGTATGAAATTCAGTATTGCTGATATCGTGGATAGATTCTCTGCAGGGATTGAAAAGTTGAAGAACTCCGAGAAGTTCATCTCCTCTGGTAATTATCGGGACAGAAATTGTCGAGTTTATAATATAATCAGTCGGCTCGTTGTCTAACCCTGTAGGGAATAATGAAAGATTTTGATCTGATGTCAGGATAATTTCTTTGTTTTTATAAGCTTTGCAAGCATGAAACAATACAGACTCTTTTTGCAGAAAATCCATGATTTCGGGAACGACTATTACACGCGGGGCAGGGTGTTCTGATAATCCGCCGAGGACCAAACTGGATGAGTTAAGAGATATCAGCTCCACTGCAAGCTTGTTGCCGTCTTTTAAATATATAACTCCACCGTCTGCATTAGAAAGGTCCCGTGCGGAATCGAAAATAATGGTAATTAACTTGGCAATATTTTTTTCCGCGGAGAGAGCAAGGCCTGCTTTTACCAGTTTTTCTAATTTATTCTGGGTAGAGATAAGACTTTCTGTATTTGAATGAATCGTAGATTTCATAATTGTGCAAGCATCTCCTGGAGCTTTATTTTAGCGATGATAGAACTTACAGGCATAGTGGATGAAAGTTAAATTTATGAAATTTTCAGCTTTTAACGCAAGGACTTTAACTAAAATAAAGCCTTTTTACGTAGCGGTCTACGCTGATAGTTCTTTTAATAACAAAAAGTCGGTAAAATATCTCAATAACTCTGATGAGTAGCTTGTTGATATTATTTTTTATTATACACAAATAGGGAGGTGCATGGCAGTCTTAGAAAATTATTTTATTTTAAATTCTGAGTTAAAAACTTATCAAGCTGGTTTGTAAATTTTTGCTTGTCCTTGGGGCCGAGAGGGGCCGGACCGCCTGAAGCTAAACCCCCGGTCCTAAGTTCTTCCATCAGATTGCGCATGCTTAAAAGTCCCTTGATGTTGTCCACAGTGTACAGCTCACCTCTGGGATTAAGGCCGATAGCGCCTTTAGTGACAATCTTATCTGCCAAAGGGATGTCGGCGGTAACAACAAGGTCGCCGGCTTCCGCGAGTCTGGCAATTTCATCATCAGCAACATTGAATCCTGCTGAAACTCTAATTGAATTAATGAGCGGTGATGAAGGCGTGGAAACATTCGTATTAGCAACAAGCGTCATTCCAATATTACGCCGCATGGCTGTCTTGAATAACACTTCCTTGATCATGTTGGGGCAGGCATCTGCATCAACCCATATATGCATATTAATCCTCTTCGATTTGAGCAGCGGTTTTAGAAACCGCATGCCCTGTACCTGATGGCGATTTAAATGAATGATAATTTTCTAGTAAGCGAGAGTGCTAACTTAAAATATTATGGGGATATCTGCAACTTGGGGGATGTGGGAAGTGGGAGATGCTCAGTATGTTTTAATATGTGTTGTGAAATATATGTTATTTGAATTTTAATGTGTTATTGACGTTGTTTTTTTTATAATGTATTTGCTACTCCTTTGTGTAGCTATGCCTGCTTAGTATTTTTTATTTAACTGTTATTTATCGATAACTAGGAATTATGAATGTATCATTAAATACGGATGAGCACCAAAACCTTTTTAAATCAGAGGAAGCATGGCCTTTTGCTATTCGAGAGAATAAGGTTGAGGAGTGCATTGATTTCTTGTTGTCTGAAGCTAATCCTACCCCCAAGCTTTTAAATATTTATGGGGTGTCAGGAAGTGGAAAATCTTTTTTAGCGAAAGAAATAGTCAAAAAGTCGATGGAAAAGGAAAAATGTGGGGCAGCCATATATATTAATGTCCCGCCTAGTGATTTAGATTCATTTGCTATTTTAAAAAAAATCAAGGTACTCTTAAATAATGAGCATAAGGCTACCCGTGATGCTCCTTATTATGTTTCAAAGCAAATTGCCTCTAGGTGGCGGTTAAAACAAAACTATTCTTCATCATGGAAGAAATCTTATTTATATAGGGCTGTAAGGGATTTAGTTGGCCTTATTCCTCTTGGTGGACCATTTCTTAAAGCCATTATGCCTCAGATTTTGCCATCAAATGGCAACAAAGAATATAGTATTACAAAGCCAATTCATTTTTTACTTGAGCAAGCAAACTCTCAGAAAATAATTTTAGTATTCGATAATACTCAATTTATACCAGCAACAATTATAGATTTACTTGAAGGTGAATTTGAATCAGCTAACTGCTCATTTTGCTTAATATTAATTGAACGAATTTTATGTAAACGTTGTGTTAACTGGCTTCCTAATATACCAAAATTAATAGCGAAAGAGATAGAGTTGGGACGCGCTTCCCGTAAAGAAATAGAATTTCTAGTTCAACAGATTCTTCCTTCTGAATTTCCTAATGAAGAAATTATTGAAGCTGTCTATAGGCGTAGTGGTGGGAACCTTAAATGCGTATGGTTTCAGCTTAAATTTATTTATGGGCGACGGCTTTCACAAGTTCAAAGCAACTCTCCAGATTCATATGAAGATGTAATTCAATCTTTAACTCCAGGAGATCAAACTATTTTAAGATTAGTAGCTTTGGTTCTTGGAGGATTGTCAATAGTACATCTAACCAAGCTGTTAGCGATTATAAATATACATATAAATTCTGAGACAATACTCGGGTCAATTTCAGATTTGAAGGAACTAGGACTGCTAATTATAAACAGTGATAGTAATGATAAGGTTAAGGTTGAACATGAGATTGTTGCACATATTGTTGATAAATTAACACCTGAAGAAGAAAAAATGGAATTGAGGCAACAGCTAGTTACTGCATTTTGCCAAATACTTAGAGATGACCTTGATATTACTCGAAATGCGGCTCTGTATGATAAATTGATTGGGTTTGCTCATGAAAAAGAATTTCGTGCAAGTCCGCATATGCAAAGTAGTATTGTTGCATATATTCATCAACAACACTTAAATGAATCCTTTGCTTATCTGGTTTCTATTTGCCGGGATACTGTTTGCTGGGATGTTTTGGATATTTTACCTTCATACTCAATAAAGGAAATGTTGAATGCTATTCAAAAATGTTCTTTTTTTAGTTTTGGTCTTATTGCTACTGAAAAATTAAAAAAACATCATGAACATAGGCAGACAGCTTTACTATTTGAATCTAAATATCTTGTGCAATTGTTTAGATATGATGAAGCAGAGTGCTCTTTGTCTAAAGCAATACCCTCAAAGGAGAAAGACGTTGTAAATTTCAATATTATGAGCAACTTGTGTCAAGATGAAGATGCAGCAAAGATATCTTGTAAGATCTTTAATTCTTTATCACTAGAGTCTTCTTATGAATTTGACTATACAATTTTAAGAAATTCTGGACATTTATTTACACCTCAAAAAGCTTATAATGTCTTAATTGCAGCCAAAGATGGATATACCAGAATCGGATCATTATTTGGAGTTGCAACTACTTTAAATAATTTAGGAATTGTTGAAATTTTTAGAGGAGAAAAAGAAAAGGCTAAAAAAAATTTTGAAAATTCCCAACAAATGCTTAAAACTTTGAGATCGAATGAGGAGTATCAACCATTAGTTAATCTTGCAGGTTTATCTTTTAGTGAAGGAGAGTACAAAAAAGCTCGAAAGCTTCTATTAAGATCCAGGAATTTAGCTCCTTGTTCCTTAGTAATGGACGAAGCCATGCTGAATTTTAATGAAGCTGTAATTTCTCTAGTTCTTGGTGAGATTTCAGAAAATGTAGCTATTGATATTTTTCAACAGATTTATGCGAATGCCACAAAAACTCGAGATTTACGATTTATTGAAGTTGTAGCATGGCTTTGCGCTACAGTAGAGGTAGAATTTAGTGGATATTCTCAGACCAAATACTCTAGCAAAATGATTTCTAAAATATTACAAAGTCATAATGTTGGATTAGAACTATTAGTCAAAACTAAAATAAAAAAAAATGTTATAAAAGTTCCTTTTGTCCTATCACCGCATTGGCGTTATTGATATGTACGTTACTTAGGCTGCCAGTTATATTTTTGTGTCAACTGCTTTATTAACCGCTGCGATATATCTCCACCATTAATTAATTGGGCAATCCATGAACCTAAAAGATTTATATCACTTTCTTCATAATCTAATATTGCAAGATTTGTTGTTCCTATTCTCAACCCAGAAGTCTCTGTAGGAGATCTCCGGTCATTAGGTACTAAATTCTTATTGATGAGCACTCCTAACTCTTCAAATCGTCTTTCGAAGTGAGCTCCACTACCTTTTTCTTCTAGCTCTACTAATAAAATATGACAGTCGGTACCACCTGTCGTCAGTTTAATGTTATTTCTTTTTAAGCTATCCCCTAATATTTTTGAAACACTAATTATTTTTTTTGCATGCTCTCTAATATCTCGGCACTTCCATTCTAAAAGAGCTGTATATTTCCCAAGCATATTTGTTTCATTTGCTCCTCCCTGCGTTACAGGGAAGATGGAAGAATGAACCTGACTTTTAAGTGATTCGCGGTAAATAATTATACCGGAATTGGGTCCACGTAAATTTTTTACAGTGTTAAAGGTCACAAAGTCACAGTATGGAAAAACAGATTTATGCAGCCCTGCTGCAATAAAAGTAGCTGTATGCGAGATATCTGCGTGCAAAAATGCATTGTATTCATTAGCTATGGCTGCGCATTTTTCAAAATCAATTTCACGTGGCTGAGCGCTGCCTCCCACTATGATTAATTTAGGATGAATCTCTTTTGCTAAATCTCTGAGCTGTGTATAATCTACTTGGCCTTCTGGTGTTAATCCATAATTCACAGTTTTATGTCTTCGTGAAATGAGCACTGTATGTGATATATGCCCACCATCACAAGGTTTAAGACACAAAACTTTATCATTAGGTTTAAGGATTGCATTGTAAGCTATTTGATTGGCTTGAGTACCTGAATGGGGTTGAAGTGTTGCTCTATAGCCTTTTGGGTTACCAAATAAATCTAAAACTAAAGATTCTCCTTCAGTTTCAACTATGTCCATCATGCCAGCCCCAGGCAAAAACCTTGCTCCAGGCATACCTTCTGCAGGAAGTACAAATGAAGGTTCAGAAAGAGATTTTAAAACAGATGAAAAAGGATAACTAGCACTCGCGATCAAATGAATATAATTATTTAAAATTCCCCATTGAAGATCAATGACTTTAGAAAGCCGACTCATACTATCTTCGGAACTTCCTTTACATCGTTGGGTGTAAGTTTTTACCATTCATAATTCCTAGTTATCGATAAGTCCCTCCTAACGAATATCCTTCCTAGGATGCTTCAAAGTCAGTATTCCGCGTTGTGATGACAGGCTGACGTGGGTGTATATTTCTGTGACTGCTAGTGAACTATGTCCTAGTAATGTTTGGATATTTCTTATATCAACGCCGTTTTCAAGGAGCATGGTTGCAATGGTGTGCCTGAACATGTGCGGGGTGACGTTTTCAGTTACACCTGCGATGGCGCAGTATTTCTTGATTATTCTTCGGACTGACTGGTCGGAGAGGGGATTGCTGTCTCTGTTTAGGAAAAACGTTGCAGAATTATGTAATTTATCTTTATAAAGCTGAACGTACTCTTTTAAAATAGCTAAACATTTTTTTTCACAAAGCGGTATTATTCTTTCTTTTTTACCTTTACCAAGTATCTTCAGCTGATTGTTCTTTAAGTCTATTTCATATGGTGTAAAATTGCATAGCTCAGAGACTCTTATCCCTGTAGAAAATAGAAGTTCTATTGCAGCTATATCGCGAACAGCTTCGCGATATAATCTGCATTCAGGAGAAAATTTATTTTTCTCTAAATATGCATATTTTATTATTCTATTTAATGATGTTTTAGAGACAATTTTAGGAAGTATTTTTGATCTGTTTAGCTTTAAACGTATTTTTCTGAATGGAGTGGTGCTTATAATATCTTCGTATTCTAAGAAAGTAAAAAAAGATTTCAGTGTGGCAATCTTTCTTTTTATACTTCTTGGTTTATATTTTGAGTTTAAAAAAGCAATAAATTCTCTTAAAATATCCTTATCAATACTATTTACGTTGTTGCTCTGTGTTTCTATCTTACTTTTAAATTGAGATAAATCTTTTCCATATGCATTTAAAGTAAGTTTTGAAAGATCTCTCTCAATTTTACAATGCTGCAAAAATATTTCTATAGCGTAATTCAGTTTCATATATAGTATCTCCCATTGTTTGAAGGTAATAAATGCTTCAAACAATGGGAGTGATCAATTACTATATATTTTTAAAAAATCATAGAATGCTGGTTAGTTACTGTTTTAAACTAGCTGGGATAAGGGAGAAGAGTATTGCTTTTCTCGTTGTTTTTATGCGGTGGTAAGCGACATAACAATCGCCTGAGCGCATTTTTCCCCGTCCATCGCAGCGGAAATTATGCCTCCTGCGTATCCTGCTCCTTCACCGCACGGGAAGAATCCTTTTACACTGATGTGCTCAAAGGTTTCATTATCTCGCGGGATGCGGACAGGTGAGCTGGTACGTGATTCCACAGCCAGTACTTTAGCTTCATTTGAATCAAATCCCTTGAATTTGCGTCCAAGCTCCGGCAGAGCCGCGCGAAGTCTTTCGGAAACCATAACAGGCAACAGTTCGTGAACAGGTGCGCTGTAAATTCCGGGAATATAGGAAGTCTTCGGAAGTTTTGCAGAAATGCGACCTGCCACAAAATCTCCAACCCGCTGGGCCGGAGCTTTTTGCGTCAGTCCGTCGCCTGCCGCGAACATTGCTTTTTCGACAGATGCCTGAAAAGCCAGTGCGGCAAGAGGATCTTTACCTGCGTTTACATCTTCAAGCCTGATTTCCGCAACTAGCCCGGCATTGGCAAAGGGAGCGTTTCTTGCGGCAAGGCTCATGCCGTTAAGCACAAGCTCACCGGGTGCTGTAGAGGCCGGAACAATATATCCGCCGGGGCACATGCAGAAGGAGAAAACTCCGCGTCCTTCAACCTGCGTGGCAATTCTGTAACTGGCTGCGGGTAGATTTTCGTGCCGTGGGGATTGATGGTAGAAAATTTTGTCTATTATTGATTGCGGATGCTCAATGCGAACACCTAAGGCGAAAGGTTTTGCTTCGACGGTAATTTTGCGCGCCACAAGAGCATGGAAAATGTCTCTTGCAGAATGTCCTGTAGCCAGCAGAACTGCGTCAGCAGAAATTATTTCCGAACCGTTTAAGCGAACACCTGTCACCCTGTTCCCGTCCAGAATAAAATCATCTACATGTGCGTCAAAGCGAATTTCACCGCCGCAAGCTGTAATATCTTCACGCATTTTACTGACAATTTTCGGCAGAACGTTGGAACCTAAATGAGGGTGCGCATCAACGCGAATATCCTGCGGTGCGCCGTTGGCAATAAACAAGTCAAGAATTCTGCCGACGTTGCCGCGCTTGGTGGCACGGGTATAAAGTTTACCGTCTGAATAAGTTCCTGCTCCGCCTTCACCGAAACAGTAATTCGAGTTTGGATTAATATCCCCTTCGGTGTAGATTTTTTTAAGATCCTTACGTCTGGCATTAACGTCTTTACCTCGCTCCAATATTATCGGGCGAATTCCATTTTCTAAAAGCGTCAGAGCTGCGAAATATCCGGCAGGTCCGGCTCCCACGATGACGACACGTTTATCTCCGAGGCTGACAGGTTTAAAAACAGATTCCTGCGGTTCAACTGATTCAGGGTCGCCAATAGCAACTTGCAGCACGTAAAGCGGACTTTTGGAACGTGCATCAACCGATCTGCGGACAACGCGGGTGGAAAGGTTTTTATCATCAGGCATGTCCGCTTTTTGCAGTGCGGCTTTGCGGATTGCATTCACAAGGTTTATTTTGTCCGGAGTAATTTTAATTTCAACAAGAACTGGCTTCATTCTGATCTCACTTTTTTATCTTCGCTAACGGTTGCTTTTTTCAGAGCTGATTATTCGTAATTGCTGGCGCGTTAAATAATTCCGTGTAACGGACCGCCTACAGCCCCAAGCGCATCAACTCGTTTTTCAATTTCAGGATCATCTTCCAGTGCTGGCGCATGGTATGTTTTGAGTCTGGCATCAATAATTATGGAAGTCGTTGCACCCCAGTGTTTAGCGTGGATGAACGCTCCGACTCCGTACATATCCGTTGCCGGATCAGAGCGGGTGAATGTTACCCATAAGAAATTATCCCAGTTTTTAGCAGTGAAATTTGCATCGTCCGCAACAATGATCATAGGAAATCCTTCGATCCCTTTGGCACTCTTTAATGCTTCACCCAGTCTGTCCAGTTGCGAGTCTTGCTGATCGCGTTTCATCCGATGCTTGGTTCCTTGAATGATCAGGATACCCGGCGCGAATACCTGTACATCGCTAAATCCGTCAGGCAGGTTTATATTGGTCGGAAGCTGCGATGACAGAGAACGTTTTTTTGATCCAGCGGCGGCAAAGACCATCTTAGAACCTTGATTCAGGCTGATGCCGGAATAGTCCAGTGTATCGATGGTTGTTCTGGTAATAAAGTGAAGATCGCGGGTCAGATCGGCGCGTTCCAGCATGTGGCGGAAAAAGGCCGGAATGTCATGGCATGATTCGCCAGAACGCATATCTTCTTTAGCCGCAATAAATACGTATTTTGAAAGTGATGTCTGAGTGTTGCCAAGTAGTGACATTGCGTTAGTCAGCAGTTCCTGCGGCTGTCTTTCCTTCGCATATGGAACGTAACGCTCGCTGCCTACAGCTAAAAGCAGAGGATGAACGCCGGCTGCGTCTACAGCATGAACTTCATGTACTCCGGAAAAAACAGACGGCACAAGGTCCGCTGTCAGTTCGTGTATGAATTCACCGAACATAGTGTCTTCCTGAGGAGGGCGACCTACTGTGGTAAAAGGCCAGATTGCATCATTTCGGTGATAAACTTTATCGACTTTTAAAACCGGAAAATCGTGCGCAAGACTGTAATATCCGAGATGGTCTCCGAAGGGGCCTTCCGGTTTTCCTGTTCCGTCGACAATGGAACCGCTGATGCAGAAATCAGCTTCGGCAGGCATTGGCAGGTAGCCTTTACGGGCGACCATGGGAATGCGGTGTCCGCCGATTGCTCCTGCAAAGAAAATTTCAGCCAACCCTTCCGGCAAAGGCATGACAGCGGCCATGGTCATCGCCGGTGCGCCGCCGACAAATATATTCACTTTGAGCGAGGAGTTTTTTTTGATTGCCTGTGCGTGATGATGACCAATCCCTCTATGAATCTGGTAGTGCAGTCCGATTTCTTTATCAGGAATAAAGTCGTTGCCGGAGAGCTGGACTCTGTACATGCCTATATTGGAACCGCCGTATCCCGGCCCGTCAGGACTTTCAGAGTAAACCTGAGGTAAAGTGACATATCCGCCGCCATCCATAGGCCACGATACAAGCTGCGGCAGTTTGGAAACGGTGGTTTCATTTTCCATAATCGGTCCGGTGGAAACATTTTTAGGCATGGTATGCCATGCTGTTTTCGGTGCACCAAGGTATTTCCACGGTTTTTTGAGGGCTTCCATGGGGCTTAGTTTGAGCTTCATCAGCCGTTCAACCATTTTAACGGTATCGCGGAAGATGAAATTCATTCTGTCTTTGGTTCCGTAAATATTCGCAGCCATGGGGAACCGGCAATCCTTCACATTTGTGAATAGCAGGGCTGGACCTCCGGCCTGAAAGACTCTGCGCTGGATAGCACCTATTTCCAGGTTGGCATCCACAACTTGATCTATGCGCAATAGTTCACCGCGTTTTTCAAGTGCATCCAGACATTCACGTGTATTTCTATATCCCATGTGTAGTTCCCTTATTTAATATGAAAAAAAGCGGGATTATCCCGCTTAATGCTTTTATCTTACCAAACCTGTTCCAAGGTGGTCGTTATGCATAATTTATTGTTTTGATACTTGAGCTGCGGAAAGAAAATAATATCATTATTTTGAATTAACGATTCATATTTTTGGTGAAAGTTTTCGTACTAGCTCTTTGTATTCAAATGAATAGAAGCGGTCAAGAGTCTGCTGGAATGGATACGTTCCATATGTCTGTTTTGAAAGTAGTTTTATGTTGTAAATAACTGGTACGTTTATTTTTTAAAAGCTTGATTGCCAAATTTTTAAGCATGAAGTATCTTTGTAAGTAAGAGTGAAAAAATTTGGATTATAATTCCGACATTGTACGTTAACTATCTGACATTAAATGATGTTTTATAATTGTTCTGGAGGGTTAATGGAATTTAATGATCTGGGCATTAAACCTGTCAGCGATGCGAGTCCTGCCGGAGAAGACGCGCGTTATGATCCAGAGTACGATGAACTTCAACATGAGATTGATAAACTCTCCAGCGCAACGGCTGGCGGTTCAATAAATTGGAAGAATGTCGCAACGCTCGGGTCTTCCATACTGCTCACTAAGTCAAAAGATATGATGGTTGCTTCTTATCTCGGAGTTGCGCTGATCCATTTGGAAGGCGTGGAAGGTTTTTCAGGTGGCGTGCAGGTCATGCTCGATCTGGTTAATACTTACTGGGAGACTATGTTTCCAAGTAAGAAACGTATGCGCGGTCGTTTCAATGCCATTAAATGGTGGGCTGACAGGGCATTAGATTTTTTAAGGGACTATGACGGAGGCGATCTTCCGCAAGACGTTGTGGGAAATCTTTCACAGCGCATCAAGGATCTTGATTCAGCGTTATCCGAGAAATCTGAAGATGCTCCGATATTAAAAAATCTGGCTGACTATGCGGACCGTCTGCCGATTATACCAGAAGAAAAACCGCTGCAAGTTCCTTCTGACGAATCTGATGATGGCGCAGAACTGCCTGTCCCGCAGGTTGTTGAAACCTCTTCCTCCGTATCTAAAACTGCTGCGCCGTCTTCTGTCAGCAGCCAGACTGCTGCTGGGAATCTTCATTCAGAAGGAGACTTCCTTAATGAGCTCAAGACCGGAATGGATTCTCTTTCTTCTGTGGCGGACTACCTGCTTGCAAATGATACTGCTAATAGTTCCGGATACCGTTTTCGCAGGATTGTTGCGTGGATGCCTGTCATAGCTCTGCCTCCATCGGAAAAAGGAAAAACATTAATTCCTCCGCCGAGCAGCGAAATAAAAAATTCCATTATAAATCAGTTACAAAGCGGCGACTTTGCCGGGGCTCTTAATGCTTCAGAATCGATGATCAGTGTATATCTTTTCTGGCTTGATATCAGCCGTCTCGCTGCAGAGGCACTTGATGGACTCGGCGATTCCTATAGTGATGCCAAAACTGCGATTGAGCTTGAGACTGCTTTTTTTACAAAGAGGCTGCGCGGTATCGAATCCATGACCTTTTCGGACGGAACCCCCTTTGCTGACCAGAAAACTAAATCATGGCTGAACAGCCTTAACAAAGTGCAAGAATCCGGTCTTGGCGGGGAAAATGGAAAAGGATCTGATGCTGATGGTCTTTTTGCGAAGGCCTCTGAATTGGTTAAAAATAAAAAAATATTTGACGCTGTGACCATTATTCAGGATAGTTTAAATAGAGTGGTTTCTTTTCGTGAGCATTTTTTGTTGCAGCTGGGAATGGTCAGGATTCTAACTGAAGTAGATCAAGGCGGGCTGGCACATGTTCACGTTGAAGAGGTCCTTGAACATATTGAAAAGTTCAACCTTGAATCTTGGGAACCGGCTCTTGCTTTGAGCGGTTTAAAAACTGCTTACGAAGCACTGCTGGCAGAGGGGGGAGACGCAGCTGTTAATTTGGCTGCAAGCACATTAATGCGCATCGCTCGTCTAAACCCTGTCGAAGCGTTGAAGATAAATGGATTGTAAACAGGTTTAAATTTGATTTTCTAACGATTTACTGGAGGTCTTAAAAATGGCGAAAGAAGGTTCTGTAGCCCCTAAAGAAAGGGTTAACATAGTCTATAAGCCGGAAACAGGTAATGCAAAAGAAGAAGTTGAACTTCCTCTTAAATTACTGGTTGTCGGCGATTTTACTCAAAAATCTGATGACAGAATGGTCGAGAACCGTGATCCAGTAAATATTGATAAGGACAACTTCAATGAAGTCCTCAAAGCACAGGATCTGGAACTCAAAATTTCGGTGGGCAACAAACTTACTGCAGATGCTGATGCGCAAATGGCCTTGAATTTGAAGTTTGAAACTCTCAAGGATTTCGATCCGGATCAGATCCTTAAGCAGGTTCCTGAACTGCAAACGCTTATGGAGTTGCGTGACGCCCTCAAGGCTTTGAAGAGTCCGCTTTCCAATGTGCCTGATTTCAGAAAAAAGGTGCAGAGTTTAGTGCAGGATGAAGGCGCGCGTGAACGTCTGCTTAAAGAACTTGGTATTGAGTAGGGGGGACAGACATGGCTGAAGAGAAATTAGAGCAACAGCAACAAGGTGCAGAGACCACTACTGAAGGGTCTTTGCTGGATGAAATAGTAGAGGCCACTAAACTTAAACCAAATGACGAAGCTTATTCTGTTACCAAAGCAGGATTGCAGGCTTTTCTTGAAGAAATGGTTAAACCTGAGCGGCAGGGAGCTAAGATTTCCGGCAATCTTGTTGAT
This sequence comes from Desulfovibrio gilichinskyi, assembly GCF_900177375.1. Classification (NCBI taxonomy): domain Bacteria; kingdom Pseudomonadati; phylum Thermodesulfobacteriota; class Desulfovibrionia; order Desulfovibrionales; family Desulfovibrionaceae; genus Maridesulfovibrio; species Maridesulfovibrio gilichinskyi. The sequence goes on from NZ_FWZU01000002.1 coordinate 739,428, forward strand.
GACATGTTGGCACAGATTGACCAGAAACTTTCGGCGCAGATGGATACTATTATTCATCATAAAGAATTCCAGCAGCTTGAATCTTCATGGCGTTCTATGAAGTTTTTAGTGGATCGCACTGACTTCCGTGAAAATGTCCGCATTCAGATGATGAATGTGTCCAAGGAAGACTTGCTGGATGATTTTGACGATGCTCCTGAAATAACCAAATCCGGTCTTTATAAACAAGCTTATACTGCCGAATACGGGCAGTTCGGTGGTCAGCCTTTCGGGGCTATTATCGGTAATTACGATTTCGGCCCCGGTCCGCAGGATATGAAGCTTCTGCAGTACTCGGCGTCGGTCGCAACCATGACTCATGCTCCGTTTATTGCGGCTGCAGGTACTGAATTCTTCGGTATTGAAAAATGGAGCGAACTTCCTAATCTTAAAGATTTGAATTCTATTTTCGAAATGCCGCAGTATGCAAAGTGGAATTCTTTCCGCGAATCGGAAGATGCACGTAATGTCGGTTTGACTCTGCCTAAATTCTTGCTTCGTCTTCCTTACGGACAGGACACTCTACCTGCTAAGAGCTTTAATTATCAGGAAAGTGTTAAAGACGGAGATGACGATTTCTGCTGGGGAAATACGGCTTTTGCGTTTGCTTCCAAGCTGACTGATTCATTCGCCAAATATCGCTGGTGTGCAAACATCATCGGCCCGCAGGGCGGCGGAGCTGTTGAGGATTTACCTCTGTATCAATATCAGGCCATGGGCGCAGTGCAAACCAAGATTCCGACTCAGGTACTCCTTTCGGAGCGCAGAGAATTTGAACTTGCCGAAGAGGGCTTTATCGGCCTGACCATGCGTAAGGGAAGCGACAATGCCGCTTTCTTCTCAGCTAATTCATGCCAGAAACCGAAATTCTTCGGAATCAGCAAGGAAGGCAAAGAAGCTGAACTTAACTATAAACTTTCAACTCAGCTTCCATACATGATGATCATGGACCGTTTGGCCCATTATATCAAAGTGATACAGCGTGAAAATATCGGTACGTGGAAAGAGCGTGGCGATCTTGAACGGGAGCTTAATACCTGGATATCTCAATACGTTACTGAAATGGATAACCCGGCTCCGAGTGTCCGCAGTCGCAGACCGCTGCGTATGGCTCAGATTGAGGTTAATGATGTGGAAGGCGATCCGGGCTGGTATTCAGTTTCTTTGAAAGCCAGACCTCACTTTAAGTATATGGGCGCCGCATTTACTCTGTCATTGGTCGGTAAGTTGGAAAAAGAGTAGTTTCTTAAGTAAGTCCGGTCGCCGGAATATGTGTTCCGGTGATGTCCGAATTGTGTAATTTTTAAACGTTAATTCACAAGGAGTAGGATTATGGCACTGACTTCATACATGAAGGTAACAGGCAAGACTCAGGGGCAGATTAAGGGCGATTGCTCGCAGGCTGGTGATAAGAAAGATTCAATGCTTATCTACGCTGTAGAGCATAACGTTGAAATTCCGAAAGACACTCATACCGGCCTACCCACAGGTCAGCGCGTTCACAAGCCTTACCATGTTACTAAACATGTAGATAATGCTTCTCCTAAACTGGCTCAGGCTTGTTGTAAGGGTGAGCAGCTTACTGTTGAAGTAGATTACTACCGTATTGATGTCACCGGTATAGAAAAGAAATATTATACCGTGAAAATGGAAGAGGCGATCATTGTCAACGACAAGCATTATAAACCGCTTACTTTCCTTGAAGACAACAAGGGATACCACGATATGGAAGAGATCAGCTTTACTTATTCCAAAATCACATGGACTTATGCGGACGGTAATATTGAATATACCGACGATTGGAAAGGCAATTAGCCAAAATTATGAAGGAGCTCCTTCAGGAGCTCCTTTTTTACTGCGGGAAAATTTATGAATGAGCAACGGCTGCTGGAGCGCATAAGACTGATGGAAGATGATCCGGACCGCCGTGATACCGTGGAAGCCGGGCAGGTTATCAAATCCATTCTCAGCTATCTGCGAATGATTCTAAACACCCGGCAGGGGAATGCTCAGATTGCTCCGGATTTCGGGGTACCTGATTTTACCAGCATGATCGGTGCAACCGGTCTTGATGCCGTCAGAGATATCGAGGCTTCCATGACTGAGGTTATTCTCAAGTTTGAGCCGCGTCTGGAGAATGTGAATATTTCATTCATACCCGATGAGGACATGCCTCTTTCATTGCAGTTCAAACTGCATGCAAAGCTTGCTCTTGAAGGTCAGGAAATGCCCGTAGTTTTCGAGACTGTGCTGGACCCTGATGGACGCATTAATGTCATAGACATTTAGGAAACGCATGATAGATAAGTATTACCAACGAGAGCTTACACACCTGCGTGAGCTTGCTGTCGAATTTTCAAAGACTCACCCGGCACTGGCTCCTATGCTTAGCGGACCGGGATCTGATCCTGATGTGGAGAGGCTTCTTGAAGGTTCGGCTTTTATGTCCGGTATGATCAACCAGAAGCTTGATGATGAGTTTCCTGAGGTTGTACATGGACTTGTGCAATTGATTTTTCCTCATTACCTGCGTCCGATCCCTTCTACCACAATTATTAAATTCACTCCCAAACCAAGTCTTATGGAAACCGTCCGTGTTCCGGCAGGCGTGCAGCTTTCATCTATTCCTGTAAAAGGTGCCGAGTGTACTTTTTCAACTACTTTTGACGTGGAACTGCATCCTTTAACAATTACAAAGCTGGATTTTAAACAGCGCGCCGGAACTTCCGGAACGTTGACTATAGGATTTGAACTTAAAGGTATGCCCCTTGAAGAATGGGATGTCTCAAGTTTGCGGTTTCATCTTACCGGAGATTCTGCCGAGGCATCTACGCGCTACAAGGTTTTGTTTAATTGTACCCGCTCAATAAGTATCAGTGCTCCCGGTGAACCTGTTTCAATGTTCGGTCCAAGCAACCTTCACGCAGTAGGATTTGAGGATCATGAATCCTTGTTACCTTATCCTTCACAGTCTTTTCCCGGGTACCGCATTTTGCAGGAGTATTTCATCCTGCCTGAAAAATTTCTTTTTTTTGATATAGCTGGTCTTAAAAACTGGAAAGGGCGCGGCAAGGGCGATAAGTTTGAAATAGTGCTGGAACTAGATAAACTCCCGTCTGATTTAACCCGTTTTACCAAAGAACATCTCTGCCTGTTTGCAACACCTGCCATCAACCTTTTTCAGCGTGACGCTGAGCCAGTTATCCTCGACCATAAGAGGCCGGAATATCAGGTGCGAACGTCAGGTGATTCGGGTGGAGATTATCAAGTCTACTCAGTTGATACAGTTTCCGGGTATGTACAGGGAACTGTGGAGGAGAGAGCTTACAAGCCGTTTCATATGTTTAACCCTCAAGCAGGTGAGATGCCTGTTTATACCGTTCATCATCGGCGTTCGATTGTTCAGGATAAAACAGATCTTTTTGTTTCTGTGGCTTATCCGGCCATGGGTAAAGAACCTCGGCAGGAAACTTTGTCCATGTCATTAACCTGTACAAATGGTTCCCTGCCCGAAAAACTTCGGTTCGGTGATATCTCCAAACCCACAGAGACCTCACCGGAGCTTGCCTCGTTTGAAAATATCCGGCCGCCGACTTCTCCGGTTCAGCCGCCGCTCGGCAATAATCTTCTGTGGCGGCTGCTGTCACATTTGTACATTAATTATCTTTCCATGGCAGAAGTGGAAAGCCTCAGGGCTATGGTTAAACTCTATGTCTTTACCGACACCCGCGACCGCGGATCTGTTGTGGCAAATACTAAGCGGGTGGATGCCATTACCGGAATGCAAGTAACTGAGGGGGATAGGCTGGTTAAAGGACTTGTCATGCGCGGGAGGGACATCAAAATGTCGCTGAACGGGGACGGTTTTGCCAATAGCGGCGATTTGTATCTGTTCAGCTCTGTTATGAATAGATTCTTTTCAGGGTATGCCTCTGTGAACTGTTTCACCAGACTGACCGTTGAAGATACACTCAACAAGGAGTTCTATAAGTGGACAGCAATGATCGGAAATCGTCCGCTTCTATAACCGGAGATCTGCTCGATAATCCGACCCAGTACTCCTTTTTTCAAGCTATTCGTTTGTTGCGTCTGCATTCCGGCGGGTGCACAGGAAAGGATCTTGAAGCTTTTTTTCGCGATCATTTGCGGGTTCGCCCGCAGCTTTCACTTGGTTTTCCGGCAACAGATCTGACATATGCTGAAGAGGAAAAACACGAAGACGGAGATACTTACCGTTTGGAGGCTACTTTTCTGGGGCTTTACGGGGCCTCATCTCCACTGCCTGTTTTTTATACCGAAGAGCTTCTTAATGAAGCCTCTGAAGATAAGTCAGTAACAAGAGATTTTGTAGATATCATCAATAATGATGTCTATGCCTGTTTCTTCAGAGCCTGGAGTCGTTCTCGTCTGATGGTCAAGGTTGTTGATGAGAAGGATTTTTCATGGCTTGAAAGATTATACAGCCTTCTCGGGTTCGGTCATAGAGTTATGATTGATTCTGTGCCGGAAGAATGTCGCAGTTTTCGTCATATCGGATTGTTCACCCAGTATCCGCGCAGTGCTCTGGGACTTTGCACCTTGCTTAAGGATGCGCTGGAGCACAAGAATATTGAGGTGCAGCAATGTATTCTGCGCAAGGTTAAGTTGCCTGAGGATCAGTTATTTTCCCTTGGCGTGGATTCAAATGTTCTCGGGGAAAGGTCTTGGATTGGAGAAGAGCTTGATGACCGCACGGGTAAACTGGCCATAGTTGTCCGCGAACTGGATGACGTCCATTACCATAAATTGTTGCCCGGTGACGGTGACGGTCAGCGGCTGGATAATCTTGTCCGGGGATATTTAGTAGAACCTTTCCAGTATGATCTTGTACTGGAAATGGCGGCCGGAGAGGCTAAAACCGCAATTCTTGGCGGAGAACAGTGGTCCGGGCTAGGATGTGATACTTGGATTTTTTCAGGAGAGCGTCTCGGATCTGCGAGGGCTACATTCCCTAATAAAGGCGGGCATGTTCGTCTCTCTCATAATACGCTGTAAGTCTAAATAATCTGAAAGGGGATGAGTTATGATTAATGTTGATATGAAAAACCTGCTTTCCAAACTTAACACCTACAGCACCAATGCTTTGCATAATGCAGCCGGGCTTTGTGTTTCTCTGACCAACTATGAAGTTTCAGTTGAGCATTTCTTTGTCAAATGTCTTGAGGATGTAAACAGTGATATTCCTCTAATACTTCACCAGTACGGGGTGGAAACAGCCAGACTCTCTTCAACTCTTTCCGACGTTCTTCAAGATTTCAAAACAGGTAATTCCGGCAGACCAGTATTTTCTCCTATGCTGATTGAACTTTTTGAAGACGCATGGCTTATTTCTTCCGTAGAGCTGGGCGATACCCGCATCCGCTCCGGCGCTGTTCTGCTGGCATTTCTATCTAAACCTAATTTTTATGCTTCAGGTTCCTATTCGAGTCTGCTTGCTGAAATCAGCCGGGATTCTCTGCTTAAGGATTTCTGGTCTATTGCTAAAACCTCAACTGAGCACAAGCTTCCAGCAGCAACAGCCGCCGGCTCTGCCGCTTCCGGAGCGACAAAAGGTGAGGGCGGATTCATTGAGCGTTTTTGTGTTGATTTTACTGCCAAGGCTAAGGACGGAGGTATTGATCCTGTTTTCGGTCGTGACAGTGAAATGCGTCAGATGGTGGATATTCTGGCTCGCCGCCGTAAGAATAACCCCATCCTTGTCGGTGAGCCCGGTGTCGGTAAAACCGCGGTCATAGAAGGACTGGCTTTGCGCATAACCGAGGGTGATGTTCCTGAGATTTTAAGCGGAGTGACTCTGCTTGGCTTGGACATGGGACTTCTTGAAGCCGGCGCGGGTATGAAGGGTGAATTTGAAAACAGGCTTAAGGGCGTTATCGAGGAAATTAAGTCCAGTGAAAAGCCCATAATCTTATTCATTGATGAAGCCCACACTTTAGTCGGGGCCGGAGGAGCCACTGGCGGCTCTGATGCTGCCAACCTGCTAAAACCTGCCCTTGCCAGAGGTGAACTGAAAACGTGTGCTGCTACCACATGGACTGAATATAAGAAATATTTTGAGAAAGATCCGGCGCTGGCACGTCGTTTCCAGCTTGTAAAGCTTGATGAACCGTCAGTGGATACTTCAGTTATCATTCTGCGCGGATTGCGTGATAATTATGAAAAATCACACAATGTTATAATTCGTGATGATGCCTGCATAGCCGCGGCTGTTTTTTCAGATCGTTATATTGCCGGTCGTTTTCTGCCGGACAAAGCTATCGATCTGCTTGATACAACCTGTGCACGCGTAAAAGTTAATCTGTCATCTAAGCCCGCCGTGCTGGAAGATTGCGAGCGAACTGTTCAGGCTCTTGAACGGGAAAAGAAGGCTGTTGACCGTGACCGCATCAACGGAGTTTCGGTAGACGAGCAGCGGTACAAAGAAATGGACGAACTTATCGTTTCGAAAATTAAGGAGGGCGATGAGATTCGTGAAAACTGGCTTAAGGAAAAGGACGCAGCCCATGCTGTCCTTGATATTCGCAAGCAGATTCAGGATGCCGGAGACAACGAAGCTGAAGTTGAAAAGCTTAAAGAAGAGTTGAGTAAAGCAGATCAAGCACTGGCTGATTTACAGGGCGAAGATGCAATGGTGCAGATCGAAGTCTCTCCTGACCTTGTCGGGCGTGTTGTATCCGACTGGACCGGAATCCCCGTTGGTAAAATGGCCCGCGATGAGGCTAAAACAGTAGTCGACCTTGATACTCGTTTACAGGCTAGAGTAAAAGGTCAGGATCAAGGACTTTCCGCCATTGCCGAAGTCATCAGGGCTTCAAAAGCGGGGATTAAAAATCCTGATCAACCTATCGGAGTATTTTTACTGGTCGGACCTTCCGGCGTTGGAAAGACTGAAACCGGATTGTCACTGGCTGACTTGCTTTTCGGTGACGAACGGTCGGTTGTGACTATCAATATGAGTGAATTTCAGGAGAAACATACGGTTTCTCGCCTTATCGGTTCCCCTCCGGGATACGTGGGATACGGAGAGGGCGGAATGCTTACCGAAGCAGTGCGTCGCCAGCCGTACAGTGTTGTGCTGCTTGATGAGGTCGAAAAAGCTCATCTGGATGTTATGAATACTTTCTATCAGGTCTTCGACAAAGGAATTCTTACCGACGGCGAAGGTAAGGATATTAATTTCAAGAATACCATTATCATCCTTACTTCCAACCTTGCTACGGATGTTATTCAGGAAATGACCGGAAGCAGTGATGAAATGCCGATTGATGCTGTCGTTTCGGCAATCAGGCCCATTCTCTCACAGCACTTTAAGCCTGCACTGTTGGCACGCATGAATGTTGTGCCGTATGTGAGCCTTAATCCTGATGCTATGAAGCTTATCACGCGTCTAAAACTCGGCAAGCTGGAGAAGATGCTTCTCAATAATAATAAGATGAAAATGACTTATGATGAATCTGTCATTGATCAGATTGCCTCCAGATGTACCGAGGTTGAAACAGGAGCGCGTAACATTGAGTATATCTTAAATGGTAACGTGCTGCCGCAGATGTCCAAGAAAATTCTGGGGCATATGACAGAGGGCGGAATGCCTTCTTCAGTACATCTCAGTGTGGATGATGACGGTTCGTTTGCCATGGAATTTTTACAAGATTAACTGCTGAATGAGGGAGCAATGATATGGCTGAGAACACCAAACCCAAGTTCACATTTGAATCCAAGGCAGTTGATAAAAATACTTTTAATGTAGTCAATTTCAAGGGAACGGAAGGTATTTCCACCATCTACAGATTCAATATTCTGCTGATATCAGAAAAAACGGATCTTGATCTGGGGGCTATACTGCAAAACGGTGCGGAGTTCACCATCAAACGCGATGACGGGGACATTTCGTTTAACGGAGTGCTCAGTTCTTTTGAACAGATGCATCAGGCTGCGGGTATGGTTTTTTATCGGGCCGAACTGGTTCCCCATCTCTGGCGGACCACGCTGACCCATTGCAATGAAATATTCTTAAATAAGAATGTTCAGGATATTCTTGCACAGGCCTTGCAGAAGGGCGGTTTGAAACAGGGGCTTAATTTTGATTTCAAGCTTCAAGGATCATACCCGTCACGTGAATATGTCTGTCAGTATGATGAATCATACTTTAATTTTGTGTCCCGCTGGATGGAGCGGGACGGTATGTATTATTATTTTGAGCAGACTGATCAGGGCGAGAAGATGATTATAACTGATACTCATATTTCACATTCGCCCATGTCGGAAGGTACATCTCTCAGCTATTCCCCGCCGAGTAATCTTGATCACGCAAGGCGTGAAGAAATTGTTAAAAACTTCATGCTTAAGCAGCAGCCTCTGCCTAAAAAGGTGCTGCTTAAGGATTATAATTATCTTAAACCAAGCCTCGAAATGAAAGCAGAAGCTATGGTTTCGCAGCAAGGTCTCGGTGAAATATATATCTACGGTGATCATTTTAAGACTATCAGTGAAGGGCAGACTCTTGCAAAAATACGGGCTGAAGAATTTCTCTGCCGCGAGAAACTTTTCCACGGTGTATCTACAGTTCCTTATATTCGCACCGGATACATATTCGAAATGAAAGATCATTACCGTCAGGATTTTAATCAGCGGTATCTGACTACTGATGTTGTTCATGAAGGCAGTCAGGAGGCATACCTTGTTTCCGGTCTTGGACTGCATCTCGCGGGTGATGAAGACCGTCTTTATTACAGGAATTCGTTTACCTGTATTCCGGCAAATACTCAGTTCAGAGCTGAACGTAAGGCCGCTAAACCAAAGTTTTCCGGCACAATGAATGCTAAAATCGATGCTTCCGGAAGTGGCAAATATGCCGAACTGGACAGTCATGGACGTTATAAAGTTATCCTGCCTTTTGATGAGTCGGGGCGCAGTCAGGGCAAGGCTACAACATGGCTCCGCATGGCTCAGCCGTATGGCGGTTCAAATCATGGTATGCATTTTCCTTTGCACAAGGGGACTGAAGTCCTTTTGACGTGCATCGACGGTGATCCTGACAGGCCGATTATTCAAGCGGCAGTTCCTAACCCAGAAACACCAAGTTTAGTTACAGATAATAATCAGACTAAGTGTATGATCACTACGGGTGGTCAGAACCGCATCCACATGGAAGATCAGTCTGGCAGCGAGCGCATATTGATGCATACTCCTAAATCCAATACATGGATTCGGATGGGGACTCCCAACGATCCCCCTGCTGCCGGAGACGGAGATGGAGATGGAGATGGAGGGGATGAACCTAAAAAAGGCTGGTCGCGTGAAAACGAAGGTGGCGAGGATGGGTATAAACTTAATACTTCCGCGCACATGTCCGTCTTTGCCGGTTCTTCTGCCTCAACGATTCTAGGCAACGAGTTTAAGTTCATAGGCGGGTCTTCTGAGGAAGTCATTGTTGGTAATGACACAAAGGTTTTTATTGGCTTTAAGGAAGATGTTGTTGCGGGTCTTGAAACTGGACTTAGTATTGGTGGCGAGATAAAATTTGCTCCATTCCATACCGTTATCCATGAAGCGAAGAGCAAGCTTGAGGGAGAAGTTGAGCATCTCCAAGGGGAAGTTACTAAAATGTCCGGTTCGGTAACGAAGCTTGCTGGAGAAAAAACTGTGATGGATGGTGAGCTCAGTACTTTGCGAGGTGAACACAATACCTTAGTTGCAGAGCATAATAAATTGGCTGGCTCTACCCAGAAGCTTGCGGGGGAATCCAGTAAGCTTGCGGGGCAGGTAGACAAAGTCTGGGGTGAGATGAACACCGTTGCAGGGTGTCTGACTAATTTGTGCGGTGAAGTTACAGAGCTTAGCGGAGATAAGAGTTCGATTGTAGGGGTTATGTCCAAAGCCATCGGTGAAACAACTAAGTCGATCGGTGAGCAGTCAACAGTGGTTGGGCAGACGAACGAGGTTGCAGGTGAAATGAATAAAATTGCGGGCCTGATTACCATGGTTTAACGCGGGAAATACATGAAGATATTTAAAGAAAAACAGCATTCCTTCTTTCCGCGTCCAATATGCATAAAAGATAAAAATTATCTTAGCGTCGGGGTCATGTCTTTTTTTGACCTGAATGATCCCGATAATTTACTTACTGAGCAGGAGCTGTGGAAGACCGTGCCCGGAGAGCTTGGGCCTAAACCAATCCTTGATCAGGGTGTTCCAAAGCCGCGTGGTGAATTTTTGGTGACGGGTTCCTGTCATGCTCCCAGAGGGACGAGTCGTCCGGCTTCTCAGGTGCGAGTTCGCGTTGGCGAAATTGAGAAGACTTTAAATGTTTTCGGTGATCGATACTGGAAAAACGGAGTTATCACCAAGGCAGAGCCTTTTGTGGAGATGCCAATTGTCTGGCCCACAGCATTTGGAGGTGAGGGGTTCGCAAAAAATCCACTCGGCAAAGGTATTCATAAGCTGCCTATGCCGGACGGGTCTATGGCGGTACCGCTTCCGAATATTGAACTGCCGGATCAACAGATAGGTTCGCCGGGTCAATCTCCAGATCCCGCAGGATTTGGTCCGCTTGATCTTATGTGGCCGCAGCGATTTGATAAAAACGGCACCTATGATGAAAAGTGGAAGAACGAGCGTTGGCCGTATTTCCCCGACGACATGAATTACGAATTTTTCAACATGGCGTGTGAAGATCAATTTTTGGAAGGCTATTTCAAAGGCGGCGAGTCAGTAACCATTGAAAACATGAACAGTGATGTTCAGGTAATTGAAAGCTCGCTTCCAAAGCTTAGGATGCGCTGTTTTGTCACCCTTAATACTAAATTTAAACCGCATACATTTCCTGTGGGAGCTTTGCCGTCACATCAAGTCAGCGAGACTGATGAATTTCGCGAGGTGTCGACAAGGCTTGAAACAGTATGGTTCTTCCCCTCTATCATGCGTGGTTTGCTGATCTATCGCGGTACAACTGAAGTTATGGACGAAGATGGAGCAGATGTGCTTCGCGTGTTGATCCGTCATGAAGATCAGGCCGTTGCGCCTAAGACCATCGAGCAATATAGGGATTTACAGATTAAGCTGCTTGATCGTGGTGTGGATATTGATATGTCCAGAGCTGAAGAAACCATGAAAAAAGCTCAGACATCCATGCTCAAAGTCAAAAATATTCCGAAATTCGCAGATGATATCCGCCAAAAGGCACTTGGAAATCGGCCTAGTATGCCTGCGCCATCTCCGGAAGAGATGCTTGCTAAATCGCAGACCATGATTGCGGAGCATACAACCACGCTTGATAAACTTGAAGCAATGGCAACTAAGATGCACGCTGAAAGAGGGCATTTGGTCCCTATTAATCTTGCTGTTTTCGATAAGTTTAGAGGCCAGCTTACTACTATCGGGCAGAAGATTGAAGCTACTGCAGGTAAACTCTCCGCAGCGAAAGCAAAGCTCGAAACAGCTCGGAAAGCCGCGATTAAAGATGTCTCAGGCGGTTTGAAAAAGATTAAGCCTGAGCATTTGAAAAAGGCTGGAATAGATCCTGATAATGTTATTTCTCCGAATTTTCCATTCGATAAGAAGGTTAACCCTTGGCATGATCGTGGTTTTCCGTTTGTGGTGCAGTGCCGCAAAGATTTAGATGACGATAGAGATACTCTAAAAAAACTAACTGATCTCGGGTTCAATCGCAAAACAATCAGACGTGCATGGCTTGGCGTGAATAATAGTGAAAGTCCGGAAGTTCCTAAAGATTGGGGGCTTGATGGCGAAGATCAATTCATTGTGCCAGCAGGGATTATTGTTCCTCGCTTTGACGGTCCGGTTTTAAGTCGTATCCAAAGTCATCTTTCGTCTTTTGAAAGTGATAAAAATTTTCTTGTTCCCGGTTCCGATGAAGCCGCATTGTTTTTACCCAGTTCAACTCTTATTGATTTACCGTCCATGCCGAAAGCAGAAGGCGCGCCCGTTATCGGTGTCGCCGATGAATTGCAGGCTTTGTTTATGGAGCAGGAAGTGGGGGATTGCTGTTCGGTTATAGCTCTTGGATCTTCTAAAGATAAGCCGGGCAAAGAAGGAGCAGAAGCTCTTAAAAGTGCGCAGGTATTTCTGATAGTACAGCCTGAGAAGTGGAGCGAGGTTAGTGAGTATAAGGAAAACTGGGAAGAGTGGGCCAAGGTCTACAAGACGGCCGAACCTTTAGAACTTGAACACGGTAAAACCGTTTTTGAGTCCCGCAAGAGCGGTAGTGATATCAGGCAGTGGGTTCTGGATCATTTGCCTGCATCATATGCGGGTGAACATACAGTTGATATGGGGATGCCTGCGAAGGGCAAGCCGCCGGGAGAAGGTTTTCTTAAAGGATTTAAGCCTGTTTTTCCTGATGTGAAAGCTTTGGCGAAAGGCATTAATGCTGAAGTCAAAAAAGCTATGGAAGCAAAGTTTGCACCTATTAAAGCACAGCAGGATGCCGCGCTCGCACAGATGAAAGAGGTTGCAGCTAAGTATACAAAGTACGGTGTTGATCCTGCTAAAATTACTATGGGCGGCCCTGCCGGGCCGAAGAGTTCTCTTACAGAAATAGGACAACAAGTCGCGGATAAAATCAGAGCCAAGGCTGCGGACCTTAAGTCTAAAGGAGCGTTGACTCCTGAGGCTGCCACAAAAATGGAGACTTCGGCCGCTAAAGCAAAGTCCATGGGTATAGAGGCTGATGCAAAAAAAGCGAGTATGCTTGGCAAGTTGAAAGCCAAGAAAATTGAACTGGAAGAAGGTTTGAAAAAGCTTGAGGCCAAAGAGTTGCCTGGCGTAGCTAAAGAAAAATTCGAGAAGCAAGGTCTTGATCCAGATGCGATCAAGCCGTTAACCCGTGAAGAAGTGCAGCGTATGCATGATCAGGGTAAGAGCATAGCAGGCGCGATTTTGTCTAATGTGGATTTGTCAGGACTTGATCTGACTGGCGCAGACCTTACAGGATGTCAGCTTAAACGGACAAATTTCAAAGGAACATGTCTGGATAATGCAAAACTTGTGCAGACGATGGGTAGCGAGGCTGATTTTACAAAAGCATCTCTTAAGGGAGCTGATTTTGATCGTGCTATGCTAAGTAAATCTATTTTTAAAGAGAGTGACTTGACCGGCGCGCTGGCTAAACAAGCTCTGTTCAAAGGCAGTAACTTCGCCGGAGCGACGCTTGATGGTGCTGATTTCCATATGGCAATTCTTGAAAAAACTGATTTTACTAAAGCCAGCCTGAACGGAACCAGTCTCAATATGTGTATGGTCAGCGGAAAGGCTGATAATGCTGATTTCCGTAATGCGGATATTAAAAAATGCATATTTAAAGAAAGCAGTCTCGACGGTGCTGATTTTGGAAAGGCATCTATACATGAAAGCTTGTTTAACGGAGCAAAAGGTAAAAAAGTAAAATTTATAGGAGCCAATCTGGATAAACTCAGAACCGGCCGTAATGCAGAATTTCCTGACGCTGATTTTACAGGCGCGACTTTGAGAAATGCGGGACTCCGTGAGACTGATTTTACAGGCTCGGATTTTCGCGGTGCCGACCTTGAAAGTGCAATGATCGATAGCAGCAGACTGGTCAGAGCCAATTTTAACGGAGCCACTGCAAGAGGGGCGCGTTTTACCAAAAGTAATCTTGAAGGGGCTACGATGAGAGCCTTTGATATGATGAAAGGTGGTATGCGCAAGGCCCGTCTGGTTGATACGGATTTGCGCGGTTCTAATCTCTATGCTGTTGATTTTTATAAATCTGTGGTTGGGAATACCCGTTTTGAGGGGGCTAATTTGAAGTGCAGTCAACTGCATGGCAAGCTTGACCTTCTGGATGATGAGTCATGAGCACTTTAACCCGTGAAGAAATATTGTCGGCCATATCCGGCAACCGGACTTTGGAAAATGTTGACCTGACAGGTGCTGATTTGTCCGGTGTGGACCTCACAGGTGGGCGGTTTTATGACGCCGTGATGAGGGATGTTAATTTTTCCGGAGCGAACCTGCTTAAAACAGGTTTTAAAAATTGTGACTTCGGAGGAGCAAATTTTAACGGGACAGATCTTACCAAAGTAAACTTTCAGGGTATGAGCTTTGTCGGCGGTTCATTTAAAGACGCCAAGTTGCACATGTCATTGCTCCAGAAAACCGATTTTTCCGGTGCGGATATGCAGGGCGCGGAACTTTCGTGGTCCATGGCTCAGCATTCAAATTTTGAAGGCGCGGATATGAGGTCCATGAAGATCTTCAAAACTGTAATGTCTCATTCCAATTTAAATAAGGTTAAGCTGGCCGGAGCCAATCTTGATAGAGTTGTTTTTAATGGGTCGACTTTTAAGGGCGCAGAACTTAAGGGCGGATCATATTTTAAAATAATGCTTCGCGAAGCTGATCTTGAAGGGCAGGATATTTCTGGTCAGCTGTTTGCGCAGGTCTTACTGGATGGCGCAAACCTTAAAGGTGCGAATCTTTCCGGTGCTGATATTTCTATGTCCAATTTTATGAAAGCGGATCTTTCCGGTGCTAATCTTTCCGGAGCCACGGCCCGCAGTTGTATGTTTAACGGTGCGGTCGCCAGAGAAACTGATTTTACTAATGCAGAGCTTACTAAGGCGTATTTCGGCGGCGCGGATGTTACCATGGCAAATTTTTCAGGGGCAACCATGGTGCATGCAATTTTTGCCAAGACCGTTTGCCATGTGACTCAATTTGTGGGTGCTAAATTACAACACTCGGATTTTTCTCACGCAGATTTGACTCATGCAAATTTCACCAGCGCATCTATGTACCGCGCTAAATTACATCGGATAATTGAAAAAGATACCCGCTGGGACGGGGCTTCACTGATTATGTTGCAAGGGACAGATAAAGATCTTGAAGAAGCTGAAAACTGGCTTCCACGTAAATAAATTTCCAACGTTGGAGGATAGTATGGATAATCTCGCTAGAAAGCATGAACAGGTCGCGCCGCAGTTAGAATATGGACAGATTCTGTCTGAAGGGGATCACTTGAAAGTATCAACTTCCTTTGGCGAAGTTGAGGCAAAGTGCGCGGTGAGTTGTCTGGTAAGACCGGAAAAAGGTGATTCGGTATTGCTTTCCTTGGACGGTCTGGGCGGAGCATGGGTCCTGTCTGTGCTTACCCGCGCCGGTGATACTCCTACATCGCTTGAGCTTGAGGGAGATTCTGTCCTTCGGATTAAAGGGGGCAGTCTAAGTGTCGTTTCTGATGAGGAACTTAACTGCATAAGCGGTAAAGCCGCTTTGCACGCCGCAAAGGTGGATATTTCCGCAGACAGTGTTTCACTCACCTCGCGCTTGTTTGTAAGCAACGTGGAGAAAGTTAAACGGGTGGCCGTGACAATTGATGAAATCAGTCAGGAATTTACCCGCAGGGTTAAAAATTATTTCCGGTTTACAAAAGAACATGAGGATTGTCAGGCTGAATCCCGCAGGCAGCTTGTGGACGAAACCATGACCATCCATAGTAAGAATACTATCATTGTTTCAGAAGAGCATGTTAAAATTGACGGCGAACTCATACACATGGGTTAAGGGGTAAATATGTTTGCATTAACTCAAGGCGCAGGGATGGATTTAGGTTTTCCTGACGTCTGTCTGACTCCGGCGGGGCCTGTGCCCGTGCCCATTCCTTATCCAAATATGGCAGAGTCCGCGACGACTGCTCCGGCTGCATATAATGTGCTTGTAGATTGTATGCCGACGTTAAATCAGGTTTCGCTAGGCCTTGTCAGTGAGGGGGATGAACCCGGAGTTGAAATGGGCGTAGTTTCTCATCTTGAATCCGGTCAAACCGAATATCTTGTAGGCTGCATTACTATTATGGCGGACGGGATGCCTGTTCAGCGGTTGACCAGCGTAACGGGGCAGAATTGTCTGGCTGTAATGCCTAATGCTCCGGGTGTGTGCATCTGCCCCAGTCAGTGCACTGTGTTGACTTTGGGATAACCGGGAGGACCACGTGGCTAAAAGTGTTTTTATATCCATTCTTGAAAAGGATGAAGCAAAGGGAAAGGGATTATTTCAGACCGTAACTCGCTACGGACTTGCTGTTAACGGGCATTTCTGGTCGGAAAATCTTGAGAAGATGGAGTGGGCCGGACCTATTCCTGAAATAGGCAAGCCTGAAGTAGGCGTCTGGCTTATCAAGGGCAGTAAATCCAGTTATGAAAATCCGAACATTCGTTTTGGATTGGGGCTCCTTGCGGCGGCTGTTCAGGCTCGTCGCGGACATGGCTTCCCCATTTTGTGCCTTTGTGATGAAGGCGATCTTGATGTCGACTCCCTGCCCACTATGCTAAGGAGTGCTGAGGTTGTGGATGAAGCTCATCTGGGAGCCAAGCTTGCAGCAAAAGCCAATATGCCGATCAAGAAAATTGAGCCTGAATATCGTTTTGATTTGTATCCTTTGCCGAGTCTCGGTCTATGGCTGGAAGTAGGTCCGGCTCCCGGGCATTCGTGGACAGGAGCTTTGCTTGGTGTTTCCGGCGGAGAAATAACCGCTCACGGCGCAGGTCCGGCCGGAATGCTGCCGGATAAATGTGTTCTGAACTACCCCATGCAAGGGCTTAAACTTGAACTTGGCGGGAAGGAATATACAGGCTGGGCAATAAAGAATGAGCTTAGTGAAAATGAATCCTATTTTGTAAAAGTAGCAGGAACGCCTGAGAGTCTGCTCTTCGGTGAGTTTTCCGAAGGTGATGATGCAGAGTTGTTTTCATTGTCTCTAAAATAGTTAGCGCATAAGAAAGCCCCGACTGTCTACTGAAAGACATGCGTCGGGGCTGTTTGTTACCAGTTGAAGCCGAAGGTTATTGGAGTATTTGTTGACAGAATCTCCCGATCAGGGGTGAACGTTATCTCAAGTGAGGTTGCTCCGTCATTTCCATTGTGCGTTGTTATCTGGAGGTCTTGCGGGGCAGGAAAACCTATGGATTGGATAAACAGAGATATAGCTTTGGTAAGATCAGGGACGATATTCTGAATTTCCTCACGCTGATTTACTGATAAACGAATGAGGAATCCAGTTAGCTGAGATAAAAACATTTTGAATTTGAGCGGACCGCCATCAATGGTTACTGCTCCGGCAACAAAGGCATGATCTCTGCCTGCGGTGCCTGCCAGTGCGATAATACCTGCTTGTTTAAAGTCGGAAAGTCGCTCTGTGTTAAGCATGATTTCAAGAGGTGATGGAGATGGTCCGTCTGTAAGCGGAAGTTGTTCAAGACGTATAGAGCCGCGATCACAGAAACGGGTAGGCTGGCCATACTCGGCAACACTGCGTGAGCATAGTGCTCCAATGGTCCAAGGCGCGCTGATCCATAACGGGTTTTCTTCAGTAAAATTTGTTTTGCTGAAACCTGATTCCGGTTTGTACATAGGGCGGGCCATGATGCTGCCTATACAGGCCATAACCCATCCTGCTCCGGACCGTTCCACAAGTGTTTTCCACCGTCCGTATTCTGCGCTCTCCAGAAGGGCGGGGATGTAGCGGACTTTTTTTAATTTATCCCAGCTTTGAATGCCAAAAAAGCTTGGGCTCATGGAAATAACTGCCGGAGCAAGCATCGTTTCAGCAAAATCCATGACTCTTTCCAGCTCAGTCATAGCACGCGGTGAACTTGAAATCTCCTTATCAATTAAGATTATGTCCGGAGGAGTCTCGGCCAGTTTTGATTCAAGTTGATCGAAAACAGGGATGAAATTATTTTTGGAAAATGGAACTAAAGTTAATTTAACACTGGTTTTACAGCCGGATGTAACCTGTCCGGCAAGAAGCTGCGCTCCGCGCCAAGCTGATTCCATGATACGGAAACTCTTGTCGGTAAAAACGGTCTGTTGAATTTTGCTTAAAATGGAGTTGATTTGTTCTTCAATTCCTTGTGGTGAGGGTTGTGAGCCGGTTTGCGCTGATGAAGTATCAACCATGGATAAAATGTCATCTATGGCACTGGATTTTTGCTCATGCTTCAGCGGTGCTGACTTAGCAGGAATTGTGATCAGACCTGCTGCCATCGGGAAAAGGCTGTCCATATTTTCAGGAGATCCACCTTTTTTTAAGTAGTCTTTTGCATCTTCAAGTTCTTTTGCAAAGGTAGATATTTGAGGTAAATTTTTCGGTTTGAAATCAGCCATTTTGTGTATGGATACCGTAATCACGCCGCTTGGGCAGATAGTCTTATCGGCAGGGATATCAAGAGTCGGAGAGAGCTGGGCAACAGCATCATCAAGGGAGAATGAATCGACTTGCAAAACAGGAGGCGTTTCTGCTTCCAGCGCAGGAGAAAATTGCCCGATGGCAAGTATTGAAAAAACTGGTGGTTCTATATGCATAATTTCTCCTTGAAAATATTAAGTCGGTTTAATTCTTATAACATTAACGTATAATCATAATTATTGAAACAGAACTGTGTTTATAACATAGAATATTATTTAAGGCATCGACAACAAATATATAACTGTGTAATGTTGATATTAATCAGTCTATTCCTTATCAATTTAGCTAGATAATGCAGTCGGAGGTTCTTTTAGTGCATAGCAAATATCTGATTCCGCCAATTCTCCTTCTTCTTTTGCTAACCGCCGGTGGCTGCGGCGGAGGTAATAAACCTGTCAATCCTACTGAAGTTACAACTCCTGCTTCAAGTCCGGATCAGATTAAGTGGACTTATCAGGTCAATGCTATCTCTTTTAAACTCGGAGTGGCTAAAGATCTTAACAAGTATGATGATGCTCCGCATACCTTGCTTTTATGCTTTTATCAGCTATCAGATCTCAATAAATTTAACGAAATGACAGGGAATCCTGCCGGAATCAGTAAGCTTTTTAACTGCACCAGTTTCGGTCCCTCAGTAACACAGGTAAGACGGGAATTTGTTCAGCCCGGGACCAATGCCACGATAACCATGGATCGTGCCGAAGGTACAAAATTTGTGGGGGTCGCTGCAGGATACTACAACCTGCAAGGAGACGGGGCAACCAGAACATGGCAAATCCCCATGGATGTTACAAGTACCGGAATGCTGTGGTGGTCTGATACTTGGTATGCTCCGGCAAAGCTGGATGCGATGATAATACTTGGACCAAATGAGATTCAAAAGGTCGGAGAGTAACCTGTGTACGCGAATAAACCTCTTTTTTGGCATCAGGGACTGTTTTTACAGCCCCAGCATTTTCAACTGGCAGACTTGCACCAGCTTCATCGCTTGCGTGCTCTGCGTGAATTCGGGCAACCATATTTCTGGGGGCTGACAAAGCTTGATATCCGTGAAGGTGCACTGGAACGGCGTAATCTGGAAGTGACAGGCGTGGAAGTCCTTTTCGATGACGGTAATTTCGTTTCATTTCCAGGAAATGCAATGCTCGAACCGCGTTCCTTTGACAAAGTCTGGCAGGACGGTGAGAAACCGTTTATGGTCTATCTAGGGTTAAAAAAATGGAGCAATGAGGGAGGTAATGTAACGCTTACTGATGATGATACTACCATCAGCAATACGATGTTTGCAGTATCTCCTGATCCTGAAGAACTGCCTGATTTACTCGGGAACGGTCCTGTAGGGCAGATCAAGCCTATGCGGTACGTTTTGCGCCTTTTCTGGGAGACAGAGCTTGATGATCTTGGAGCTTATACTATAATTCCGCTCGGCAGGTTGATGCTTGATCTTGAACAGGTCCGTCTGGACGAAAGCTTTATCCCTCCGGCTTTGACTTTAGACTCTTCTGAATATCTTACCAATGTTTTCAAAGATATAAGCGATCAGGTCGCCTCACGCAGTCGCAGGCTTGAACAATATAAAAGCCCCGGCGGGCTTGGGTCCGGTGATCTGGACTTTACTTCCACTGTCTTTTTGCTGGCTTTGCGTACGCTCAACCGCTACGCGCCCATGCTTAAACACTTTGTAGAAGCTCCACATATTCATCCATGGAAAGCTTTTGGTTTGCTGCGTCAGATTATAGGGGAGCTTTCATCTTTCTCGCGTGATATTTCGTCTCTCGGTGAAGGGGCGCACGGCGAAAAACTTCTGCCTGATTATGACCATGAAAACATCGGTCCCTGTTTCGAGGCTGCGCGTGATATAATATCCCATATTCTCGACAGCCTCACAGCCGGACCTGAATTCATGAGTCAGTTCACCTTTGAAGATCCATATTTTACAGCAGAATTGCCTGATAGAGCTTTCGGCGCCGGAAATACCTTCTGGCTCTTGGTGCGTACTGATGAACCGGAAAAGGCTATGCCTGAACTGCTAAAAATTGCCAAGCTTTCTGCCACAAAGGGTATGAGTACACTGCTGTCCAGAGCTGTTAACGGCATCGGTATGACTCCGGTAGATAATCCTCCTCCGGGATTGCCGAGAACTAAGGGGGCCCTGTGTTTCCGCATAGATACGGAATCCTCTTTATGGGATGAAGTACAAAGATCCGGCAGTATTTCTTTATACTGGGATTCTGCTCCAAGAGAAATGATGGCCTATATCGCAGCAATGAGAGGGTAGATGATTATGCATCTGTCTGATTGTTTTCTAGAACTGTTTACCTTTGTCCGCTTCCTGACTGATTCGTCATATAAAATTGAAGCAGACTATGAAGTCGTGCGCAAAGATTTTTCTCTACTGCTGGATCGCGTTGAGAGTAAGGGGCGAGAAGGTAAATTCAGTGATGAGCAATTTGATAATGCCCGTTTTGCCGTTTTCGCATGGGCTGACGAAGCTATTCTCTGTTCATCATGGCCAGGAGCAAAAGACTGGCTTAAACATACGCTTCAGCGTGAATATTATGGAACATCCAGTGCAGGAGAAGAGTTTTTTGAGCGGCTTAATTTGTTGCTTGGCGAAAGAAAAACTCCACTTGATGAAAGTCTTTTTGTCGATTGCGATTGCGATAAAGATTCGGAAAAGAGTTCTCCGGTTGAAGAAAATAAAAGCTATAATTTAGAAATTTTGGAAGTTTATGCTCTATGCCTTTCGCTTGGTTATTCCGGTATTTACTTTAGTGATCATGAATCAGATCGGCTGACGAGACTGAGGGAGGACTGTGTAAAACGCATTGTGGACGGGCAAGGCGACTTCCAACTTTCCGCTTTTCCGGACTCATACGGCACAAAGAAAATGTCTAAGCACAATGGTCTTTACGGGCGTGTTTTTGAACCTCTTTCAATCGTATTTTTAATTCTTCCCCTGCTGGTCCTGGCTGGAGTGTATTTTGCCTATCTGGGCTTGCTTGAAAACAGTCTGCAACTTTGGTTGGGCTGATTATTAAGAACTGACAATGCAGATGTGGAACGCATGAAGAAATTAATTCTCTCGATACTGAAAACTATATTCCTTATATTACTGTTCGCTGCGGCTGCGTTCGGTTCCTATGCTCTTGTCAATTACAAGGGGTGGCCGTGGTGGGCCGGAGCCTGTCTGTTCGGCGGTTTTGTAGGGGCAATCGTGGCGGTTCTTTTCATCCGCAAATGGTTTCTGCGCAGACGTGAGAGAAAATTTGTTAAGCGTATTGTAGATCAGGATAATTCCGCCATTGCCGCGGCTCCTTTACATGAGCGGTCACAGCTTCAGGAATTGCAGACCAGATGGATGGCGGCTGTAGATCTTCTTAGAAATTCTGAACTGCGTAAACGCGGTAATCCACTTTACGTTCTGCCGTGGTATATGGTCTTCGGTGAATCTGATTCCGGAAAAACTACAGCGGTGGCCAGCAGCCGGCTTACAACAATTCTTACTGACGTCGGCCCTGTTCCCGGTGTTTCCGCTACAAGAAATTGCGATTGGTGGTTTTTTGAAGAAGCCATAATTCTCGATACCGCAGGTCGTTACGCTATACCCCTTGATGAATCACGTGATAAGGAAGAGTGGGAAAAATTCCTTACACTTTTGGTTAAGTATCGTAAGAAAGAGCCTCTCAACGGATTAATAATAACTCTTCCGGCTGATCAACTGCTTTCCGGTGATGAAGATTCTCTTGGCAAATACGGGCGCAGTCTCAGGCGGCGTATTAATGAGATTATGAGGGTGCTTGGAGCTAAATTTCCGGTTTATGTTTTAGTTACTAAAATCGATCTGATTTTCGGCCTTAAGGGATTAGTTGAAGTCTTGCCGGAAGAAACTCTTTCTCAGGCTATGGGACTGATCAATGAATCCATGGGGACAGACCCTGAAGAATTTGTGGAAAAAGCTGTATCCAGTCTTACAGAGCGGCTTCGCGAACTTAGGCTTTTGCTAATTGACGGTAAAAGTCATTTTGATCCCGCTTTTCTCCTTTTTGCTGCCGAACTTGATAGACTCTCTCTAAGGTTAAAAGCTTTTGCCGCTGGAACATTTGAAGATAATCCTTATCAGGAACAGCCACTGTTCCGGGGAATGTTTTTCTCAAGCGGTGAACAGAGCGGTGAACAATCCTCAGAATTCCTCAGCGGACTTGATTCGTTAAAGGGGATTGAACCGAATCTTCCTGAAACAGCAAAGGGTATTTTCCTGCACGATTTTTTTTCTAAAGTACTGCCGCGAGATCGTAATCTGTTCACTCCTATTATGGAATTTTTGAAATGGAAACTTTTTACCCGTAACCTCGGTATGGCCGGATGGTTGTTGTTATTGTTTTTTGTATGCGGGCTTTTCAGCCTTTCATATATCAGTAACAAGCAGGCTATGGATGATCTTTTTTTTGCATTTCCCACGCAACCGGCATTTTCGAATAATACAGATACGCATATTGTTGAGTTTGATGTTTTCAGGGAAAAGATTGCCAAATTGCATGAACTGAACTCCAATTGGTGGGTCCCCCGCATGGGACTTGAGGTCAGTAGCGAGGCGGAACTTAAGGTTAAGGAAGTTTACTGCAAAGATTTTAAAGAAATAATTCTCGACCCAGCTGATAAAGCTTTGGAAAAGGCTGTCGGCAGACTGAGTATGCATTCATCAGAACTTCTTACCAGTGATTATGTAAAACTTTTAGTTTGGCGCATTGAACTTCTTGAGGATCGTCTTGCCGGCGGCGGGCAAGAATCTTTTTCTGCTTTTGATCTGCCCTCCGGTAGAGCTATGACTGATATTGTCACTGGTTTTAATACTGATTTGATGAAATTTTATGGGCAGACTTACAGATCATATCTGGACTGGACTGATAAAACGGAACCTCTTGAGGAACAGAAGTTGATGCTGCAAGCTCAATTGGGACGAGTTTTCAGTTTTAAGGGAGCTGATTTCAGATGGTTGGTAGACTGGGTAAACGATAACCCGAATATGCAATCTGTTACTCTGCGCGATTTTTGGGGCGGCCCTAATCTGCAATTTGAAAATGAAGTAATCGTAGAACCTGCCTATACTCAAAACGGGCGCAAAGAACTGCAAGATTTTCTTATGGAACTACGGCAAGCCATGCCGAAGGTCGGCGACTTTGATAAACGGGAAAAAGCGTTCTGGGCTTGGTACGCCGAGCAGTATTATAAAACATGGTATGACTTTGCGGAACATTTCGGTGAAGGAGAGAGACAGCTCCTGACCAAGGATGATTATCGCACGATGTCAGCTAAAATGGCTCTTCCTGATAATCCGTATTTCAGCTTGTTAACACGCATGAAGGACGAGTTTAAACCGGTCAAAGATATTATTCCTACTCCTAAATGGGTGAATCTGGTTTTTTCTTTCAATATTGTTTTGTCACAGTATGAAGCTGGAAAAAATGCAGGTGTAGAAGCTTCATCGCAGAAGGCTCAGGATTCTTTAAGTAAGCTCATGACTGATTTGGGTGGAAGGATGGCAACGCGCATAGAAGAGCGGCTTGAGATGGCTAAAAAACTTGATGCCTATATGGGTGTATTAAAGGATGTTTCCGCTTTCGCCGGTACTCAGGAAACTGCTTTTAAAAGTGCCGCAGCTCTTTATCCCGGCACTGGCGGAACAGCGGCTTCTCCGGCAAGCGGAGCAGGTGCTGTTCAAAAGAATCCAGTTGATGTGGCAACTCAGGCTATGGCGGATCTTAAGTCTCGCCTGAGTGATATAGGACCGGGGTCTGAAGAATTCTGGCAACTTGTGAGAGGACCGCTTGATTTTATTATTTACGTGGTCACTATGGAAGCTTCCTGCGAATTGCAGCAATTATGGGAAGGTAATGTTTTAGCTGAAACAGCACATATTCCTGATGACAAATTGGGAGAGAATCTTTTTGGAAAAACGGGAATAGTAAATAAATTTACCGATGGTTCCGCAAAACCTTTCTTGACCCGCGGAGTTCATGGTTGGCAGGGTCGAAGCTGGCTTGGAATAACATTCCCGTTCAGGGATGAGTTCTTCACTTTCCTTAATTCCGGAGCATGGTCCAGTCAGGCCGTTCAACCGCAATACAAAGTGGATCTTTCCACTCTGCCGACAACAGTTAATGCCAACGCAACTCAGGAACCGTTTGCTACTATATTGACTGTGGAATGCGGCTCTGGTCAGCAGGTTTTGTCTAATTACAATTACGCCTCGGAAATGTCGTTTGTGTGGAAGCCTGACAGCTGCGGAACAACGACTTTGACTATTCAGTTCCGGGGTATCAATCTTACCCGTACTTATGAAGGTAAGCTTGGTTTTGCTAAATTCCTTAAGGAATTCCGTAGCGGCGTTAAGGTGTTTACTTCCGAAGATTTTCCGGATCAGGAAAAGGGACTTACCGGACTCGGCATAAAAGATATTACCGTAGGCTATACTTTCAGCGGAGCTGCTCCTGTTATTGAATTACTGAAGATTAAGCCTCTGAATGTCCCGGATATCATTACTGAGTGCTGGGAATGATAGACAGCAATTATATGGAGTTACGACGTGCTTAAAATATTCTACCGGAAATTTTACATCCTGCTTTTCCTGATTTGGCTGTTAGCCATTGCGGGGATATTTATTTTTTCCGTGTGGGGTGATTTTGGTACATTTGTGAATGATTTCGGCAAAATAATACGGACCGAAAAAGCTGAGATCCGTGCCGAGTTTATGGTTAAGAATGGGACCGACACAGCAGGAAATCAGACTGGAATGGTGCGCAGCACTAATGGGTCCGGTGATCATGGAATTGGAAATTATGTTCGCCGTAATGTTGTTCATGACGTCCGTGTTGTAGAAAAAGACGTTCGTGTTGTAGAAAAAGATGTGGAAGCATTTTTAGGTGATAAAAAAACTGCACCTGCTCCTTTAGCTCCTAAGAAAGTTATTAAGCCACCTGTTAAGAAAGAGATTCCGCTTAAACCGTCCGGCGAAGTGAATGTTGTTAATAAAATAACATTTATTCCTCGCGATGACAGTTTTCTTGCTAGGTTGGAAACAGCTGAAAAAGCAGGCAGGATAACCCATTTCTGGATGGCAAAGCCGACACGTTTGGTTGTGGACCTGCGCGGTGAATGGAAAAAAGATATCCGAAATGTTTATCGCTTTAAGGGTAATTTTATTAATAAAATTATTGTAGGTATACATCCTGATCGCTTGCGGCTTGTATTTTTATTTACCGAAATAGATATAGCAAAGGGAGACAGCCCCGCTATAGCCATCACTCCGGAAGGACTCGATATTATAGTTGATAATCCGGCAAAATAAAAAATAGCTTTTCTATGTATAGTGAAATCGGTTAATTGCGTTGCAGTTAGCCGATTTTTTATTATGGTTATATCAGGCTAAGAGACCGCGCCGACTTACTTTCCAAATAATTGGAGATGGAGAGCGAAACAATTATGTGCTATAGAAAAGTTGCGCAGTTAATTGAACATAGCTGATTCATAGGAGAAATAATGGCTGAATTTCTGGTTGCCGGACTCGGCGAAATACTTTGGGATGTTCTTGAGGATTCTGAAGAAATCGGCGGAGCTCCCATTAATTTTGCATACCATGCAGGCGCGCTCGGTGCAGATTCAATTGCAGTTTCAACTATCGGCAGTGATGAACGCGGCAGACGCTCTCTGGAAGAGTTGCATATGCGTGGATTAAATCTTGAAGCGGTAAGTCTTGATCCTGACCATGCCACAGGTTTTGTCGAAGCCAAAGTCGATGAGCATGGTGTCGCTCATTATATGTTTCCTGATAATATCGCTTGGGATCACCTAGCTCTTAATGATAAAGCCCTGAGTCTCGGGCCAAGGGTTCACGCTGTCTGCTACGGGACACTTGCTCAGCGTAGTGAAAAGTCTCGTAATTCCATTCACGCTTTTCTGGACGCAGCCCCCCAAGCAATGAAAGTTTATGACATGAACCTGCGTCAGCACTTTTACAGCAAAGAGATTATCAGTAAGTCGCTTGAAAAAGCTGATGTTTTAAAACTCAATGATGATGAAATTCAGATAGTGGCACCAATGTTTGATTTAAAGGGAACTGAGAATCAAATGCTAAATAGTTTGCATAAAAAGTTTAATCTTAAATGCTCCATACTCACCAGAGGGAGTAAAGGCAGTCTCATCATCGGATATGGGCAGGAAATAGAAGATTCCGGCATTGCCGTTGAAAAAATTGAAAATACCATTGGAGCAGGGGATTCATTTACAGCCTCTACGGTTCTAGGTCTACTGCTTGATCATTCACTTGAAGATATCAGTAAACATGCCAACAAACTGGCGGCGTATGTCTGCTCTTGCAAGGGAGCCATGCCTCCTATTCCCGAAGAATTTAAGCTGATTAAATAATTTCTTATATATGGAGAAGTCATGAAAAGAAGCGAAGTAAATGCACTTATTTCTAAAGCCAAAGATTTTTATCAGCATCACCATTTTAGTTTGCCTAAATGGGGTTTCTGGGGGCCGGAAAATTGGAAGGGAAAAGGTGACAGCGAAGTCGTCCGCAATCTGCTCGGATGGGATTTGACAGATTACGGTAAAGGCGATTTTGATTCCCTCGGCCTTATTTTGTTCACCATACGAAACGGCAATCTGGCTACCGGAGATGCTAAGCCGTATGCTGAAAAAATTATGATTCTTCGCGAAGGACAAGTTTGTCCTATGCATTTTCACTGGTCCAAGCGTGAAGATATTATCAACCGCGCCGGTGGTAATCTCGTAATCAAGCTTTACGGTTCAGATGAGAATGAAGCTCTCTCTGACACGCCTCTTGATGTAAGTGTTGACGGATTTGTGCGTACCATTGAAGCCGGTTCGGAAGTCATACTCACCCCGGGGGAAAGTATTTGTCTTGAGCCGGGAATGTACCACGCTTTTTACTGCGAAACGGGAACAGGGGATGTTATGGTCGGCGAAGTCAGTGCCGTGAATGATGACAATCTGGATAATCGTTTTCACGAACCTTTGCCGCGTTTTCCTCAAATTGAAGAAGATGAAGAGCCCGTCCACCTGCTTGTCACTGATTACGAAAAATACGTTTAAAACCGTAACATCTTTTTACCTGTAAAAGTAAAGTCTTACATTTTTATCTGATGTAAGACTTTACTTTTTTGTCACACTATATTGACAAAAAATATTATTTTAACAATACTGTCGGAAACGTTTGCGGTTTCGTTTGCAGGATATTTGAACTTCTAAATATCGAGGCAGTATTTAAGATATGAATGATGCTTTTCAGGATTATCCACATAGACGATTCAATCCGCTCACCGGAGAGTGGGTTCTTGTTTCCCCGCACAGGACAAAACGTCCTTGGCAGGGGCGGCAGGAGAATGCAAATGTCAGCTCTTTGCCTGCTTATGATCAAAATTGCTACTTATGCCCCGGCAATACCCGTAATCAAGGCGTAGTTAATCCTGATTACAAAGATATTTTTGTTTTCGACAACGATTTCCCCTCACTTTTAGAAGAATCAATAACTTCGTCTTGTGACTCTGATGATCTTTTTCGGGTTGAACCTGAGACTGGGGTATGCCGCGTAATTTGTTTTTCACCGCGCCATGATCTCACTTTGTCGCGGATGGATCCTGTGGATGTGCGCAAGGTTGTTGATGTTTGGTGTGATCAGTTCACAGAACTATCGACCCGTGAAGATATCGGATACGTCCAGATTTTTGAAAATCGCGGTGATATTATGGGTTGTTCCAACCCTCATCCTCACGGTCAGATTTGGGCCACACGTTCCGTTCCGATGATTCCTGCCAAAGAAGATAATAGTCAGAAAGAATATTTACGTGAAAAAGAACAGTGCATGCTTTGCCACTATGTTGAACGTGAACTTGAATCCGGCGAAAGGATTGTTTTTGAAAACGATTCCTTTGTGGCTCTAGTTCCGTTTTGGGCGGTCTGGCCGTTTGAAACTATGCTGCTGCCGAAGCACCATATGGGAGCGATTACAGATATGTCAGACTCTCAGAAAGATGATCTGGCTAAAGCTCTGGTGCAGATGGGCATCCGGTTCGATAATCTTTTTGAAACATCATTTCCATATTCTATGGGACTTCACCAGCGTCCTGTTCATGAAAATGGCGCAGATCATTGGCACTGGCATATTCATTATTACCCGCCGCTTTTAAGGTCTGCCACCGTGCGCAAATTTATGGTCGGTTATGAAATGATGGCTATGCCGCAGCGGGATATGACTGCGGAACAAAGTGCTAAACGTTTGCGTGATCTGCCGGATGTTCATTTTATGAATCCGGTAGCGGACTTAAGTGGTCCGGAAACTAATTTAAAGAGTAAGGACAAATAAGATGTTTACGCGTGAAGCTTATCAAATTTATCTGGATTCTGGAGGATTTGATCAAGATTTCTGCGCCATGCATTCCAGTTCCAGACTTGATGAATCCCGCCGCCGTTTAACTAAGCTTTTAAATTGGATGGAAGAATCTTTTCCCTCTGAGTTGTTAGGAATTGCCAGTGCTCCGGGAAGAACAGAGCTTGGCGGCAATCACACAGATCATAACCATGGAAGAGTTCTTGCCGCAGCGATTAATCTGGATTGTCTGGCTGCATTTTCTAAAGCTCACGGAGCAAATTCGCAAGTCGTCACAATCCTATCTGAAAATTTTGAAAAACCTATTATCGTTGATTTATCCGATACATCCCCTAGACCGGAAGAAGAGGGCACCAGCGAAGCCATCGTTCGCGGAGTTGCTGACGGTTTCAGGCGGGCAGGATTTAAGGCTTCCGGGTTTAACGGGTGCGTTACCAGCACTATACCTGCCGGATCAGGACTGAGTTCTTCTGCTGCATTCGAGGTTTTAATCGGAAGGATTTTTAATTATCTTTTTAACGACAAAAAAGTCAGCGCGCTCGATATTGCGAGGATAGCCAGACGCTCGGAAAATTTACATTTCGCCAAGCCCTGCGGTTTTATGGACCAGACCGCTTCTTCTTTTGAAGGCATTTTGAAAATAGATTTCAATGACCCTGAAAATCCTGTTGTTGAACAGATTACTCCAGGATTTTCTTGCGGTGAAACGCCAAGCACAGGTTTTTATGGGACAGGATATCGTCTCTGCGTTGTTAATACCGGAGGAAGTCATGCTGATCTGACCTCTGAATATGCATCCATACCTTATGAAATGCTGCAGGCGGCGAAATGTTTCGGGCGAAGCGAAGCTCGTGGCATCAGTATGTCCGAAGTTCTTGAAAGCATGGGAATGCTGCGGGAAAAAGCCGGTGACAGAGCTGCTCTAAGGCTGATGCATTTTATAGGTGAAGATGAGCGTGCAGTGCAGCAGGCTGAAGCTTTAAGCGGTGGAGATATGGTGGAATTCCTCCGGCTTGTTGCTGATTCAGGAAAATCATCGTGCCGTCTTTTGCAAAACTGCTACAACACCCACAATCCTGCCGAGCAACCGATTCCGACAGCCTTGATTCTGACCGAGTACCTTCTTGGTTCAAAGGGAGTCGGTAGAGTTCACGGCGGCGGATTTGCCGGAACCATCCAAGTTTATGCCCAAGATTCCTGTTTTGATGAGTATAAGACTGCAATGGAGAAGGTTTTCGGGGCTGGTTCGGTAATTGAACTTGTTGTCCGTCAGCCCGGACTGGACTTTTTAAATATTTCGAAAAATGGGCGGGAAGTGAGATAAAATGGGACATTTAACCCTCAAAGATCTCGCACGCAAGTTAGGACTTTCTGCTTCCACTGTGTCCAGAGCATTGCATGATCATCCAGATATCAGTGATGCCACGAAGCGTTTAGTGCTCGATTCAGCAAAGGAGCACCGCTATCATCCAAATCCCATTGCACAAAGTCTGCAAAGAAAGCGCAGCAACACAATCGGGGTCATTGTCCCTGAGATTCGGCATAATTTTTTTGCCACAGTAGTCAGCGGTATTGAGGAAGTTATGTACGAGGCCGGCTACATTATCATGGTCTGTCAGTCTAATGAATCAATCACCCGTGAAAAAGTTAATGCAAAAGCTTTAGCCGCCAATCGCGTAGCTGGACTCCTGCTCGCCATATCTCTTGAAACCGTCAACAGCGATCACCTGCAAGAAGTTATCCGGCTGGGTATTCCTCTTGTTCAGTTTGATCGCGTTGTTGAGGACCTTGATACCAGCAAAGTTGTCATTGATGACTTTAATGCCGCTTATAAAGCTACAACACACCTTATTGAAACAGGGTATAAACGCATCGGCTTTTTGAATGCTAGAGATGGGATATCCTTGAACAGTCTACGCTTTGACGGTTATTTACAGGCCCTTAAAGATAACGGAATGCAATATTATCCTGAACTTTTGGTAAAAACAGGCGGATGCCGTGAAGAAGACGGTCGCAATGGTGCCGAGCAGTATCTTAAAATGGTTAATCCGCCAGACGCAATACTTGCTATCAACGACCCCGTTGCTGTCGGAGCTTTCTGTCGTTTTCGTGAAGCGAAAATGCGTATTCCGCAAGATATAGCCCTCGTAGGTTTTTCAGGTTCTCCGGAATCTGCGCTGATTGAACCTGCTTTAACGACTATTTCTCAGCCTGCGTTTGAAATGGGAAAAATTGCAGCTAAGTTGCTCTTAAAACAGCTTGAAAGCAAAGAAGATGATTTTACACCTGAAACAATCACTCTGGATACACAGTTGCTGATACGCGGTTCCAGCAAACCGGAGGCTAATTAAATGAGTCATACGAAAAAAAGCTGGTCCGTAACACCTCAAGGGGAACAGGTTTATCTTCATACTATAAGCAATGACTCAGGTTTTCAGGCCGGCATTGCAACGTATGGAGCGACTCTGGTTGAGCTTAAGGTTCCCGTTTCTAACGGGCAGACAGTGGACGCTGTTCTGGGTTTTGATGATCTGACAGGTTATTTGAACGATCCTCATTATATAGGGGCTACAGTAGGACGGGTTGCCGGTAGAATCTCACACGGATCTTTTGAGCTGGATGGCGAAAAATATTTTCTGGATAAAAATGAAGGTGATAATCAGCTGCACGGCGGTAAATTTGGATTTAACAGCCGTATCTGGACTGAATGTCAGGCAGAAAATCCGGAACCTCATACAATCAGTCTTTGCTATGAAAGCCCTGACGGAGAGGGTGGTTACCCGGGAAATCTACAGGTAACTGTAACTTATTCTTTGATTGAGAATGGACTTCGCATTGCTTACAGAGCCGTGACTGGTAAGCCTACCCCCATAAATATGACGGCCCATCCTTACTTTAATCTTAACGGTGACGGCAAAGATACAGGTGAGCACGAGGTCAAGATTTTTTCTGATAAAACTTTGTTTTTTGATGATGAGATTCTTCCGAATGGCGAGACTCTTGATGTGTCAGGAACCGAAGCTGATTATACTGATTTTTGTCCGATAAACGGTCCGGCAACAGATTCTCAAATTGAAACAGCTCCTTTGAAACATGACCGTTTTTATATTTTGAATTTGAGTGAAATGGAAATGCCGGTAGCGGCTGTGGTCAGAAGCGATGCTTCGGGGATGGAGCTTGAAATAGCAACAACACAGTCCGGCTTACAGTTTTATTCTGCCGATTATATTGGAGCGGGAACTAAGGGGAAACTTGGATGCGAGTATGGTCCTCGCTCAGGGTTTTGTCTTGAGCCGGAAGGATATCCTGACGCTGTTAACAGACCGGAGTTTCCGTCGGTTATTTTACGTCCCGGAGAAGTCTATAACCATGTGACAGAGTATAGATTTCGTGAATTTAATAAGCGTGACTAAAACAGATTGAGGCGAGAAAGAAATATGGCAAATGTAGAAATTAAGGGCGTCATCAAGCGGTATGGTTCTGTGGAAGTCATCCACGGTGTGGATCTTTCGGTAAAAGAAAATGAGTTTATTGTTCTTGTCGGACCGTCGGGGTGCGGTAAATCGACATTGCTGCGCATGGTTGCAGGTCTTGAGACTCTCAGCGGCGGGGAAATCAGTATCGGTGAACGAGTTGTCAACAATGTTTCACCAAAGGACCGCAATGTTGCCATGGTGTTTCAGAACTATGCTCTTTATCCGCACATGACCGTTCGCGAAAATATGGGCTTTTCGCTTAAAATGCACAAAAAGAGCAAGGAAGAGATAAATTCGCGAGTTATGGACGCTGCCAGAATTCTGGAACTTGAACCTTATCTTGAACGCAAACCTTCCGAACTTTCCGGCGGACAACGCCAGCGTGTTGCCATGGGCAGAGCCATGGTGCGCAAGCCTGATGTCTTCCTCTTTGATGAACCTCTCTCAAACCTTGATGCCCAGCTCAGAACGCAAATGCGCATGGAACTGCGCAAAATGCATTTGCGCCTCCAGACTACCACCATTTACGTTACCCATGATCAGATTGAAGCCATGACTCTGGCTGATAGAATTGTAGTTTTAAAAGATGGGCATATTCAGCAGGTGGGAACTCCGGTCGAAGTCTTTGAAAGGCCGAGTAATGTTTTTGTCGCCAAATTTATAGGTAATCCGCCTATGAATATTCTTGAAGGTGTGTGCAGGGTTATTGACGGTAAAAGGTTTTTTGTCCTTGGTAAAACCAGATTTCCTATTCAGGACGGAACTGCCGAGGGGCTTAAAGATGGATCTCCGGTTCTGGCTGGACTACGCCCGGATTCTATTAAAATGGGGCAGAATATTGAGCGGCTTCCTAAAGATTGGTGGTGTCATGGGGAAGTTGTCGTTTCGGAAATTCTTGGAGCTCATTCTTTACTGGAAATTATTATCGACGGTGAAAATGAACTCATAGCGGAAGTTGAAGGGCGCGTGGTGGCTCATCCCGGTGAAATTGTTCCTATCGGTTTTGAGTTTGACCGCATGGTTCTTTTTGATCCTGAAACGAAAATTGCGCTTTACTAGAGAAATCTCCAAAAGCGACAAATTATATGCGATTCAAGTAGTATGTTGATTATTTTAACACGTTAGGAGGAATCATGAAAAAGTCCTTGGCGAAGTTGTGTCTGGCATTTGCCGCGGTGTTGCTGTTCACAGTTCCACAGGTCTCTCAGGCCAAAGAACTTAGCGGCAACCTTGAAATTTTTTCCTGGTGGGCCGGTGATGAAGGTCCTGCTTTGCAGGCTCTGATCAAAAAGTACAAAGAGCAGAATCCAAATGTTAATGTAATTGATGCAACCGTTACCGGCGGTTCCGGCGTAAATGCTAAAGCCGTTTTGAAGACTCGTATGCTCGGCAATGAACCTCCGGATAGTTTTCAGGTTCATTCCGGACAGGAACTCATCGGAACATGGGTTAAAGCTGACCGCATGGAAGACCTTACTTTTCTGTTTAAAGAACAGGGCTGGATGGATGCATTCCCTAAAGGTCTGATTAAACTTATCGGTACTGATAAGGGTATCTGGTCCGTACCTGTGACCATTCACCGTTCAAATGTACTTTGGTATGTTCCTGCTAATCTTAAAAAATGGGGAGTTGCAGCCCCAAAAACTTGGGCTGAGTTCTTAACCATAGCTCCTAAGCTTGAAAAAGAAGGTGTTGTTCCGTTAGCCCTCGCTGAAAACTGGACTGTTAACCATCTGTGGGAATCAGTTGCTCTTGCTTCTTTAGGTGCAGAGAAATGGGATGCTCTCTGGGCAGGAAAGCTTAGATTTGACAGCCCTGATGTTGTTAAGGCTTGGGAACTTTTCGGTAAAATTCTTAAGTACACCAATCATGATGCATCTTCACTTTCATGGCAGCAGGCAACGGATATGGTCATTACCGGTCGCGCTGCTTTCAATATCATGGGTGACTGGGCAGCCGGATATATGTCTACTACTAAAAAAATGGTTCCCGGAAAAGATTTCGGTTGGGAACCTTCTCCTGATACTGCCGGAGAATTCATGTTCCTTTCTGATTCCTTCGGACTGCCGAAAGGGGCACCTGATCGCGATAACGCCATTGCATGGCTCAAGATCATCGGTTCAAAAGAAGGCAGTGACGCATTTAACCCTCTCAAAGGTTCAATTTCACCGCGTATGGACTCTGATCTGAGCAAATACAATTCTTATTTGCAATCTGCCGCAGCAGACTTCAAAAAAGATGTAGTTGTCGGTTCATTGGCTCATGGTGTTGCCGCTAATGAAACATTCATGGGTGGTTTCTCACGTATTATGGAAATGTTCCTCAAGACTCACAATGCTCAGGCTGTATCAAAAGCCTGCCAGCAGCTTGCTGACAAAGCTAAGATCGGAAAATAGTTTGTTGTTTGAAAAAGAGTGAACAGCTCTTTATTAGCTTAGAGTAGATAAAAGGCGGCCGCGCCGGATTCCGGCGCGGCTCCGATAAAGGGATAAGGTGCGGGATATGAGGGAAGCATCACGGGACAGGCTGAAAGCGTTTTTGACGCTGCTGCCGTCAATCATTTTGATCGGGATATTTGTTTATGGTTTTATAGGAAATACCATTTGGATATCCATGACAGACTGGGGTGGAGACGGAGCTTTAGCTCTGAATCCTGAGCTGAATTTTGTCGGGCTGGACAACTATCTGGATCTGTTTACAGGATTTTTATCCAGCGGTTTCAGGCAGGATCTTGTCAATGCAGTCTATTATTCCGTCATGCTTCTGGCAGGGGCTATCGGTATCGGCATGTTTATAGCCATACTGCTGGACCAGAAACCTAAGGGTGAAGATGTCCTTAGAACAATTTTTCTTTATCCAATGTCTCTGTCGTTTATCGTTTCCGGTACTATTTGGAGGTGGCTCTTGGCTCCGCAAGGCGGGGTAAACGTTTTACCAACCTATCTGGGACTGCCTCCGCTTACTTTTGATTGGACATCAAGTACTAAAGCGGTGCTTGAATTCAACTGGCAGAATCTGCTGCAAATATTTTTATACATAGTTGCCTTTACGCTTATACTCGTGGGCTTGTGGGCACTTAAGAAGCGTCCGCGCCGTGCAATCAGATTCTGGCTCGGCCCCGGTGTTGCTATCGGTGCTTTTGCGTGGCTTGGCGGAAGTATGCTTCCACAGGCTCTTTTTATGGAAGAAACACACGGGTTCAATCTGGCTACACTCGGGATAATCATGGCTACAATCTGGCAATATTCAGGCTACACTATGGCACTTTATTTAGCCGGATTTCATGGTATTTCTCAGGATTTACGGGACGCGGCAATGCTTGATGGTGCCAGCAGCACTTCTTATTACCGCCATGTTGCCATTCCAATGCTGAAGCCCATAACTATCAGCGCGGTGATCATTTTATCTCACATCTCACTTAAGATGTTTGATATTATTTTCGCCATGACCGGACCGGACAACGCTCAGACCGGGCATCCTGCACTTACCATGTATATGACAACTTTCAGGGCTAACGACTTTGCCAAAGGGGCGGCTATCGCCATTGTTCTGTTCATGGTCGCAGCCATGTTCATTGTTCCTTACGTGGTCAGCCAGTACAGACAGAGGACTAGAGGATAGAAAAATGAGCACTACTTCAACTGCAACAGCAAACAGAATAACACCCGGTTCGATTTTATTGTACGGCGTACTTATTTTGCTGGCACTTTTTTTCCTTATGCCCGCATACATGGCCGTTGTTACGGCTCTTAAGCCTCCTTCTGAGATTAATTTATCAACAGCTTGGGAGTTTCCATCCCATTTTCACTGGTCCAGTTTTTCCGATGCGTTTACTCTGCTGAAATCAAATATTGTAAGTTCTGTGATTCTGACAGTTTGCGCAACAACACTTTCAACGGTGTTAGGCTCTTTAAACGGCTATGTATTTTCAAAATGGAAGTTCAAAGGCAGTGAATTAATTTTCACATTGTTCCTGTTCGGGATGTTTATTCCTTATCAGGTAATTTTGATTCCCCTTTTTCAGACACTCAGGGCTATGAATTTATACGGAGGACTCCCCGGATTGATTCTGGCTCATGTTGTTTACGGGCTGCCGATTACGTCGCTTATTTTCAGAAACTTCTATACACAAATTCCGACAGCTTTGATTGAATCTGCAAGGCTGGACGGAGCCGGGTTCTTTTCAATTTACACCCGCATTGTTTTTCCGCTTTCAATTCCTGGATTTGTTGTAACAAGCTTATGGCAGGTAACTCAGGTCTGGAATGAATTTCTTTGGGGGATATGTCTTACCCGTCATGCGGATAATCCAATTACAGTCGGACTGGCTCAACTTGCAGGCGGACAGGCCGTGAGCTGGAACCTTCCTATGGCAGGTTCTATAATGGCTGCTGCTCCTGTTCTGGCGATTTATATCTTTTTAGGCCGGTACTTTATTCGCGGACTGCTGGCAGGTTCTGTTAAGGAATAACGGCATGTGAGGCTACGCTTTGTAAGGAAGTTTAATAACAAAGCTAGTCCATTTTCCTTGTTCGGAGAACACTTCCATGGACCCTTTATGCCGGTCCGTTATGATAAAGTACGATACGGAGAGGCCAAGGCCCGTTCCTTGTCCGGCAGGCTTCGTTGTATAGAATGGCTCAAGAATACGCTTTCTGGTTTCTTCGTTCATACCTGGGCCATTGTCGGTAATCTCAATAAAAGCCATGTCTCCTGATTTGTGCAGTTTAAGCAAAAATTGAGGATTTTCGCCAACATAAATTTTTTCTGACATAGCTTCAGCTCCGTTTTTCAGGAGGTTAAGCAGTACCTGCTGAATCTCATTGCCGTCACATTGTATTTCAGGAATGACGGGATCGTAGTCCCTGATTATTTTTATTTGTTTGAAATCATAATTGTTTTTGATGTTGTAATCATTCATGACCAGTTTAAGTGAACTCTCCAGCAGATCCCGTAGGTTATGATAGGATAGTTGTTTTTCGCTTTTACGGCTGAAACTCAGCATATCCTGCACAATGTTTGCGGCACGCAGTCCGGATTGATGTATCCCTGCAATAAGTTTCATGCAGTTTCTGGCTTCAGCGTACTTTTTAATATTTTCAAAAGAAACTTCACACTCGTTCGCAATTTCGATGTTTTTTTGGGAATTTTTACTTAATCTATTTTTAAGATTTTGCGCAGAACCTAGTATTGCGGCTAGCGGGTTGTTTATTTCATGAGCCATTCCGGCGGCAAGACCGCCAACAGACATCATTTTTTCAGATTGAACCATCAATTGTTCAAGGTTGAAGCGTTCAGTTACATCGTCAATGCGGATAACGGCTCCTTCGATAACATTTGTTATCAACGGATAAATTATAATATCCTCGTAACGTGTCTTTCCGTTTACCAGATATGGAACTCGTTGTTCTTTTTTGGGTTTGCGGGATTTAAGGCTTTCCTTAACACTTTCCATTACCGATTTCATCCGCGGCTGTACGTTTATAAGAAATTTACCCTGCGCTGATTGCGGGGATACTCCTGTAGTTATTTCAGCAGTTCTATTCCACAAAATAACTTTGCCTTCATAGTCGACACCTACAAGCATTGAGGGCATCGAATCGATTATATTTGATAAATAGCTGCGTAGTTTATCCAGTTCTTTCAGAGCCTGTTTGCGCTCTGTGATATCACGAGCCATTCCAAGCACTCCTGAAAGATTTCCATCCGCGTCCAATATGGGGGTTTTAATTGTTTCAAGATCTTCAGTATGTCCGTCACTGTTGTATGTAAGGGTCTCCTCGTTGACTGACGGTATTTTAGCATTCATAGCTTTTAAATCGTGTGCTCTGAAAAAATCAGCCAAATCTTTATCTACGAAATCATAATCAGTTTTACCTACAATTTCTGCTTCACTGGCTCCATATAATCTCTCGAATCTTTGGTTGCAGAAAACATAAACTCCGTTTGTATCTTTAAACCACACAAGCTCGGGCATGGTTTCGAGCAATATTCGCAAATGAGCCATGCTGACTTGCAATGCTTTATTTATATTTTCTACTTTTTCTTTCTCTTTCAGTAAATTATCAGCATCATGTTTTCTTTCTGAAACATCTATCACCGAACCTTCATGAATGATCATACTGTCTTGTGTAGTTGTTTCTCTGGCATTCATACAAACAAATATTTCAGTATTATCTTTTCGCTTCATTCTGAATTCAAGATTAGTGATTTTGCCATATTCATCTAATGTCTCGAGTATTTTTTTACGGTCGGAATCTACTGCATGCATGTCTTTTACAACATTATTAACACTAGCAATCATATCTTTTGGAGATTCATAACCGAACATTGCAGCCAAAGCATAGTTGGCAGAAATTAGTTTTCCTTCTCTGGTTACTTGGAAAAGACCTTCTGTCGCGTTGTCAAAAATAGAGCGGTATTTTAATTCCGAGATGCTAAGTATTTTCCTCAATAGCCTGAGTTCTATTATTTTTTTAGTCAGCACAAAAATAAGAATTGATAAAGTTGCAAAAATTAGAAGTGCTAACCATACCAGCCAGTGGTATTCCTGATAGAATGAAAACGGTTTGTTGATGAGTGTGGACTCCGACGGGAGCGTTGATAGCGGTATATTGTGCTTCCTCATTGCTTTCCAATCAAAAATAAAGGAATTTGTGCCTGTTTTTACAACCGGAATATATTTAGGAGCTTCTCCGGATAAAACACGTCTTGCAATTTTGCTCATTGTAACACCTTGACGATACCCGCTGATTACTTTTCCTCCAATTACTCCATCTATCAGGTTGAATCTATATAGACAGTATACAGGGACAGGGCTGTCCTGCGTTAGCATTGAGCCTAGTTTTTCAAAAGTGAAATATCTATCTTCGCGGTCTGAAAAGTATACACCAAGCAAGACTACACTGCCTTGTTTCAACGACTGAATTTTATTCTTCAATTCATTAATAGACATGTTCGTATTATATTTGATGCTGACTTTGTTTTTAAAAGGCATAAGATTTTTAGCTATATTAGCTTGGCATGCCCGTCCGGATTTGAGGTCGTCATTAACAACAAATATTTCTTTTGTGGCTGGGAGCTGGTTAAGAATTGTCTCAACAGTGTCTTTTGAAGAAGTTATTTCTGCAACACCGGTAAAATTTGATGTGCCGGAAAGCATTTCATCAGAAAAATCATTAATACCGCAAAAGATGACTGGAATATTCGGGAAAATTATTGGTCCATTTTTGCGCATAAAATCAAAAGCATTGGTGTCGGATGTAAGTATGAGCGATATTGGTGTGTTTTGGTATTTATCTTTGTATAATTCTTCCAGTTTTAAATAGTATCCATCACTGTGATTCCTTTTTGTATCCATATATTCAATATGTAAAATAAGATTTTCAAACGGAGGAGTTAACAGGGTGTCACGAATAGCTTTATCAATGTTTGAAACCCAAGACATCCCTGCATGGTATGAATGTAATACAAGTACGTGCTTGGTTTCTGCCGCATATGCAGGAGCTGACAGCGCAGTAAGTAAAGTAAAAAATATGACTGTGCTGCACCGCAGTATCTGACTATAGTGGAATGTAAAGTTTTTAATTCGTGATGTTATTATAAAAAAATTATTCACTCATAACTCCACTGGTCGAGCGGGCCACTTTGGATTGGTGAGAATTAAATAACTATTTAACCGGAATAAAAGTAATATGTTATGTCAGTGAACAATGTGCTGATAATATTTTGTAATAATTATATTTTTTAATACAATAAATTACAAACAGTAAATCCTGCCGAGTTTTGTTATATTAACAGGATTTACTGTTTGTCGTTAATTATTTTTACAACTTAAACGGAGTTAAACTCTCAAAGCCGTCTTCGGTAATGACTATTGTCTGTTCGAACTGGGCGGAGAGGGAGCCGTCTTTTGTTACGGCTGTCCATTTATCATCCAGAATTTGTATTTCTTTACCGCCGATGTTTATCATCGGTTCAATGGTAAATGTCATTCCCGGTACGAGGGGAACATTGCCCCAGCTGGAACGGAAGTGCGGAATGTTCGGAGCTTCGTGGAAGTCGAGTCCCACACCATGTCCCAGATATTCGCGCACAACTGAGCATCCTTGTTCTTCTGCATAGGTCTGAATGGCAGAGGATATATCATTTACTAAGTTTCCTGGCTTGGCCTGTTGCAGACCCAAGCGCAGACATTCGCGCGTTACATCAACAATTTTGCGTGCTTCAGGCGAAGGTTCCCCGACAAAGAAAGTCTGGTTGCAATCAGCGTAGTAACCATCGAGTATGCTTGTAATATCTACATTGACGATGTCACCGTCTTTAAGAGTGTAGTCACCGGGAATTCCGTGACAAATAACCTCGTTTGGAGAGATACAAACGCTCTTTGGAAAGCCGTGATAGTTTAACGGAGCTGGTATTGCCCCGTTTTTAACGGTGAACTCGTGCACTATCTGATTGATTTCATCGGTTTTCACACCAGGTCTGATCATATCTTTGATTGCATCAAAGGTTTGCATAACCAGTTTACCGGCGCGGCGAATACCTTCTATTTGTTCCGGTGTTTTCAAGCGGATATTATATCGTTTGAGAAAGGTCTCAGGCAAATTAAGTTTTTCCGCATTTTCAGTACCCATACAGCACTTCTTATATTTTTTACCGCTACCGCATGGACATGGATCGTTGCGGCCTGTTTTGACGTTCATCAATAATCTCCTGATATATATTTATGGCGGAAGTTCCCGCCGGAAGTTAGAAATTTTGACAAAAAAAGCCACGATTGAAAAGCTTTATCGTAAATAATCAGATTGTTTTATTTTATAAAAAATTTAGAGCGATTCGAGAATGATTGATCAGAGTGTAAACTGCTCAACGATCAAATTTTAAGATTAAAAGACTGTTATTTTTAAATAAATAAAATTATTTGTTATAGTTAACATATATTATAATGTTTTTAAGTGTGAAGTATGAATATTTAGTATATTTTTAATTTTTGAACCTAAAGAAATGTTAAGAGTGGGCCGATTATATAGAGTATAAACCAGTGTAAGAGGAGGTTGTTATGAGAATCGGCTCAAGTGGAAGCAATATAAGTTTTTCGAGTCTGAATGTCGCCAATGCGGCTAAAGAAAAAACAGAGGAAACAGTTCAATCAAGTTCAGAAGACTCTTCAAAAACAGCTGTTGATGAAAAAAAAGTTAGTTCCCCACCAAGGTTGGAACGTCTTAATCTGCTTGCACGCAGTTTTGTTCATCAAGAACAAGAAGAAGATGAAGATAATTATAGTTTAAAAAATTTAAAAGCCAGCCAAGCGAATAGCAGTATGATGTCTAAATATAATCTGATTATAAATGGAATTGTCGACTATAGGTTGGATCGAACAGAGTCATTAATGGAAGAGGGTCTGTCGATTGGAGATGCCAAAGCAATAGCACGCATCGAAGCATCAAAATTCGGTAAACAAGCACATGAAAAAGTAGTTGATGATGTTAATGAAGAGCATCTGGAAGAAGAAGCTAAGGAAGCTAAAGAAGACACTGAAAAACGTACTGAAGAAGTAGTAGAGAAGAAACAGGAAGAAAAGAAGACAGAAGCTAAGGAAGCCGAAGCAAAGGATGCTGAACCGAAGACTGATTCTAATATTGCAGATGCGAAGGTTTCAGAAAGCAACCCTGAGACTGTGAATCCTGCTCAGGCTGTTCAAAGTGGAGTTGAAGCAGGTTCCAGTGAATCCGTAGCGGCTGGGGCTGCCGGAGTCGAAGCTGGGGCTGCCACTGCTAAAGGTTCTGCTTCTGAGAATACGGCTAGCAGGTCAACTAGTGCGGGAACTAGTAAAAAAGTTGATGTATTAGTTTAGATGAATAATTGCGGCTTGTACTTAGAGATCTATATATTATAGTAACTATAGTATTATATAAACTGAGGCTGTTATGAAAATAGGATCAAGTGGAAGCAATATAAGTTTTTCGAGCCTGAATGTCTCAAATGTGACTAAAGAGAAAACAGAAGAAACTGTTCAGTCAAATCCTGAAGATCCTTCTAAGACTGCA
This sequence comes from Desulfovibrio gilichinskyi, assembly GCF_900177375.1. Taxonomy (NCBI): domain Bacteria; kingdom Pseudomonadati; phylum Thermodesulfobacteriota; class Desulfovibrionia; order Desulfovibrionales; family Desulfovibrionaceae; genus Maridesulfovibrio; species Maridesulfovibrio gilichinskyi. The sequence goes on from NZ_FWZU01000002.1 coordinate 781,668, forward strand.
GTTGAAGAGAAATCAGTTAGCACTTCTCGTAGGCCTGAACGTCTTAATCTGCTTGCAGGCAGCTTTGTTCATCAGGAAGCTGACAATACAAAATATAGTACGATTAATTTAAAAAGTCTTAGGCTTGAAAATACTCTTATGACTAATTTTACTAATGTAATTAAAGGCGTGATGGCATATAGGTCCGCGGAAACCGAAAAGCTTATAGCTGCGGGTAAAGAATGGTTTGTTGCTAAAGATATGGCATTTTCAGATGTAAAAACGATTGCTACTGACGCGCCTGGTAAAATGTTAGGACAAGCAACAGGTAAGGAAGTCACAGAAGAATCAAAAGAAATAAAAGAAGACACTGAAAAACGTACTGAAGAAGTTATAGAGAAAAAACAGGAAGAAAAGAAGACAGAAGCTAAAGAAGCCGAAGCAAAGGATGCTGAACCAAAGACTGACCCTAATAATGCAGATGCGAAGGTTTCAGAAAGCAACCCTGAGACTGTGAATCCTGCTCAGGCAGTTCAAAGTGGAGTTGAAGCAGGTTCCAGTGAATCCGTAGCGGCTGGGGCTGCCGGAGTCGAAGCTGGTACTTCTGTTTCGAAAGATGCCACTCCCGCGGGCACGGCGAGCAGGTCAGGTCGTGTCGTAATTGGTGAAAAAGTAGATGTGCTGGTTTAGGTGAATAATTGCTGTCTGTATTTAGATATCTAAGTAAAAGAAGCTTATGACATATTCATATTGGGCTGTTTCTGGTTATGGTGAAAAACCGTTGAGGTGCTTTGGTTTTCTTTTATTTACATGCTTTGTAATCCCGTTTTTTCTTTCATCATTTTTTTCAGCAGAATCAATTTCGTGGCAGTATTTCTTTCCAATAGTTGATCTTGGAGGAGTGCCTGTTGACACTGGATCATGTGTGCAAGATGTACATGCGGTGCCAGTTCTTGCTAAACTCGTGAAGGTATTTCTTAAGTTTTTAATGACAATTAATGCTGCTTTGCTCGCATTTGCCGTTAGAAACAAGCTTAGAAGATAATTTTTAAAAACACCGTAGATTTAACAAACACTCTACGGTGTTTTGTTATGATTAATTACAATTAAACTATGCTCGCCATAGCCTTTCTAAATCCAATGCTGCTTCACTTCCTTTTTTTCCTTTTTTCTTTAAAGTTTTTGCGCCTAAATTTTCGACAAGAAATGTGGCCATTTCTTTCTGAGTTTCGGCAGGAAGTTCGTTTTCAGTTATGTATTTAACACATTTTTCCAGTACATTGTTGAGCTGGCTTTTGTTGGTAAGTACATACGCTTTGAAATCTTTCATAACAGCTTGAGGGTCTAGCTTTTTGATTATATCTTTAGTCTCTCTGTACAGTTCAAAATATCCATATCCACTGGATGTTTTTGCTCCGAACCCTTCTTCACAAGCAAGTTGCCAGTGTGCTGCCACCTGTTTTCGGTATTCTATATTCTTGTTTTCATCATTCTGGCAAATAAATGCGAAGGTAAAGGAGATTCCTTCTGGAACCACTGCGAATTCAACCGGAACTGGTTCTTCTATATCCGGTGAGGTTCCATACCCTTTTTCGTTTGAATTACCTTTGGTATGATGAGGCGTAATTACGTCAAGATCCAACAACAAAGAGTTTTTTTTAGTCAGCGGAACAGGGAAGGCATCCAGGAATATCACTTCTCCGTTACTGCCCTCATCCCCTCCATAAATCTCATTTATGAGTTTAAGCTGTTTCGTCTTATCCTCCTCTGGACTTTCTTTTGCCTCCATCATTGCAATCGCCTTGCAGGCTCCCTTTACAGAAGATCCTGGAATATATGGAACGCCGTAAGTATGGTGCAGTGAAAAGCCCACATGCATTGCTGCTCCGTAGCTGAGTCCCGATATAAATCTTGATCCGGTTTTGGCTTCAAGTTTAAGTGCACCGGTTTCTTCAAGATACTTAAGCCATTTTTGATTGTAAAAAATGTCATAAATATTTCTGAAATTATCATCCTGAACTGATCTGGTCAGAGCATCCAGCACAGTTCTCTTATCTCCTATATAGCCATTGTTTTCGGGCTTGCCGATTGAAAGAGAGGCGTTTCCCGGCTTTTCTAAGATAAGAGCGTGCAATCCCAGTTTATGAATTAGCAGTGATGGATGAACAGCTTGAAGATCAATTTTCATCGCTCACCTCATTTTTAGCTTTTCCAGTCTCTTTTTTGGGTATGATAGCTTTAGCCATGCGTTTCAGCCACGCTGTGTACGCCACAGCTTCAGCCGTTGCATGGCGTAAATTGTTACTGCATATTTTGTAGGCTTCCTCAGGATAATCAGTGAGTTGTTTACCCGTCTGACTTTTCTGTAGTTTTTTTTGAGTCGAAGCAAGGTATTCAACAAGTTCTTTGCCGATAAGATAGCGGTCATTTTGTTCGTTACCGCTGTTGTCTGTTTTTGACTTCTCAAGGAGAAAAATTAAAGTTTGCGAAAGCCCGTTAATTTTTATTTTTGCCGGTAATCCTTCAAGTTCTGTTCTGATGTCTGCCGCTTTCTCTTTCTTTTTTGCTTTTTCTTTCTCAGTCTCACTATAGGTGGCTTTATGCTCGTTGATAAAATCAAAAGCTCTTTTAGACAATGTGTTGTCTCTACTCTCCATGACTTTCTCCTTTTTCAATAGGAGTTATTTCCATTAACCCGTGTCCGGTGGACTCGTTGCCGCCAACTTGAAAGAGCTGAGGCTTGGTCTTCATTATCTTTGCGGAATATTGGCCGGGGATAGCCGAATTATCTTCTTTGTAAGGCGGGCTTTCAAGCAACTGTCCGAAAAATATGCTTTCTGCCGGAACAAATTCTTCATACCAGAGGTTGTCAGACTGTTTAGTTTTACTGAGCTTATTATGGGCGCGTATTTCCATGGCATTGGATGCGAACCATTCAAATGTTTCATCAGAAACAAGGGCCAGTCTGCTTTTTAAGTAATCAGGGACTCCGTATGACGGCAAATTAAGTTCTTCTGATTCAGCCTTTAGCTTGATGTCCTCAAGGTACACTTCGTTTATGGCTGCCAATGCAGATGATTTGATTGTGTTATCATCTATGTCTGTTATTTTAAATGGTTTGATTTCTTGTTTTGCCAAGGTTTCATTAAATCTGCTTAACTGAAGCGGGCAGGTGATTATAAAAAATGTTCGGGCGCTTGCTCTTACAGGAATATAAAGCACCTGTGCGTCAACGAAACCTAGTAATCCCGCACCATTTTTATCTGCTTTTTCTGAATCTGGACCGAAAGCCGCTGTTACTTCAGCATCATCCCACTTTTCATTGCAAGTATTGTTTTTACTGCGCTGGCAAATATTTCTCCAGACTCCTTTAAGAGAGGTTGCCGGGATGAACGGGAAATTGGTATACCGTTCACGGACAACGGGTCGGTCTATGCCGTCACCGGATTCAGTCGCGCCGCAATGCAGAGGTGTTACAGCTCTATATATAAGTATTTTTGAATCAGTAAACATGACTACTCCTGACTGTTTGAAATAGGGTTGCCGAGCAGGCAGAGGCCGAAACCTTGCGCTCTTAAGAAATCATTATCGCCGATAACTTGTCCGTTCAGTTTGATTATTTTTTCCAGTTGATCAGCTTTTGCCTTGAAGTGGTATACACTGCCAGCCGGAACAAAACCTCTCGCGGGCCTTTGTTGTCTTTTATGGATGTCATATCCACCGAGATAAAAAGGCTTGCCGACGGCTGCCGTCAATAATGTTGCTTTTACATTTCCGGCACTGCTCTTGATAATACACTCTTTGTTGCTGTCTGATTCGGGTCTCCAGCCTCCATCGAAATATGCCGGAGTTGCTATGTAGATACGAAATGATACATAGCCCTCTTTGTCTGGCGTGATGGTGTTAATGGATGCGTCAGGCCATCTCAGATCTGAAGTAGCCACTGAACCGCAGCGGCGTTCACCGGCTACAGCAAGAGAACCCTGCGTGTCAGTGATGATATCCTTAAGAATTTGAAGAGAAGTACTGTCATTGCTCCCCCATTTGCAGAGCAAGCGGGCATTGCGTTTGCTGTTCATTCTGACATGTTTCAGCGAAAACAGGATGGCATCTTTTCCCGCGTTGGTCTCCGGATTTATACCCACATTGGTGCGGAGTTCCGGGGTCCAGAGCTCGTCCTGCGGGTAAATATCTTTGTTCAGTTCGAGTGATATCTCTTCTTCTGAATTTAGATAACGGGTCAGCGAAGACGCACTTATCCACATTATGTTTGTGGATTTAGGCAGTTTTTTACCTTCCGGTGGAATTAAAAGGTGCTCCAGATCCAGACTTGATGTTGAGGAGTTGTTTTTTATGATCCTAAAAGTTGAAATGGTATATTCGCCGTTCTTTCCACTTTTCACATAACCGTCTAGCGGCATCGGGAACATTATTTGTCCGTCAACTACCGGTAGAGGTCCTTTTTGGAACAGATCTCCGGCAGATTCTGTGTCTCCGAACCATTTTGGCCAGCCCGGATCCATCTTATTACGTCCAAGTGCCGCAAAGTTTTGGGTTACGAAAATCCCTCCTCTCATTGCCCCGAACATTACCGACGGAGGGGGAGGAAAGATTGAATCAACTGCATGTGCTTCATTGACTCCGAAGCTGCGACCGTCTCGACAGAATATTGTATCAAGAGGTGCTATTTCTACAAACATTGCATTCTCCAGATGTTGCGAAGAGTTATCAGGGTTGACGCTATAAAGGTCGGAGCATTGTTGCGGAAATCCGTCCTGTCGTTATTTCCGATTGGAGTTATGTCTCCTCGGTTGCGGAGTGTATTCTCTGCATCAATTGCTTCGTAGAATTCATTTAGTCTTTCCTGAACCTGCTTAATTTCCTCGTCTTTGGTTGCCCTGTTAGTGGCTATTCTGCCCATGACGATTGACTTTATGAGTTCTGGATCATTGCTGTCGCCTTTCTCCATAATGGAAAGATCTCGGAGAAGGTCATGCATAGATTTTGATGATATTTTTTTGGTGTCAAAAAGATCCCGCATGCCGGGTAACTTTTTGTCGTCATCTTCGCTAACATCTTTTACGTTTCCGTCTATCCATTCATTCAGTTTCCATCCACTCGTTTCAGTTGGTAGAACTGTGGCACTGACTTCACTGCCGCCTTTGTAAACGGTAATCGCAAGGGCATCTTTCTCTTCGGCCTTGGCTTTTCCATTCAAGGTTACTTCGGCGTTATCCAGCAGGCGGTGCAGCGGATAGCTATCCGGAGCAAAAAGCAGGGCAACGCTGAGTGTTGCTTTGATTGGATGGTTGTCTTCGTCTGTGTATGTGATCCCGCCGAGTTTCTCACGATAAATACGTCTAAGCTCACAGGCTGCATTGATTGCAGTGTCAACGGGCATTACCGCGAGTACATCGTCCCCGCCTGCATAGATTATCCGGCCGCAGACATTTTCGCCTTCTATTGTGGCAAAGGCTTGTTCTGAAAAATCCTTCAGAGCATTGCTGAGTATTCTTAGCGATTGTTCATTCTTGCAGGCATCTACAAAACGGCCCATAGAGTCGCCGTCGGCGGATAATAGAGCGTAATGTCCGGGAGGTGTTCCTGCGCCTATTTCCTCAGTATAATCGGTTAAATCTCGTCTTTCTTCTGCTATAGGGTCTGACTGAGTATTTTTATTTTCTTTAATATTTTCATTAGCAAAATCTGTTTTGCGGAAACATTGTGCTTCGCAGGTCAGTAGCTTTTCAAATATATCATCTGGTAGATTACAGCCTTTCTTCATTTCAGAAAGGGCCGGAATTACATCTCTAGTAACTTCGTTGAATTCAATATCGTCGCTTTTTTTAAGGTCAGACCATTTATCAAAAAATGCTTCGAAAACATCAGCCTTAAAGTCATCGTTTTCCGATTTTTCAATAATTCTCTTACGCCACATGGCTGTAGCTACTGCACAGGTTGAGGGGAAATGGTGCGTATCTTCATCAGTGCGAGCCTTTACGCGTTTAGCAAGACCTATAGCTGAAAATCGTTCACCCTTTCGGGCAAGCTTACTGGCGTTGCGCAGTTCGCGTCCTTCGTGGTCTCGAATACATTTACGGGAAAGCTTAAGCCACCAATCTTTTGTAAACTGGTCAGGGTTTTTATCGGAAGGAGGTTGTGGTGCCAGTGCAGACAGGTTGGTTTGCAAGGTACATTTCATACCAGGTTCTTCCTGCTGATAGAACATGCGGGTTCGCTTAGCAGCATCAAACCTTTGATTAAGCTTGATAAGCGAGTTTTCAAATGAAGAACCCAGCTCAACGGCACTCCACACAGTTTCAAGGAATCCCGAAGTCTGTCTGGCTATGACTGTATTTAACAGGTCGTTGTCTATTGATAGCTTTTGAGATTTTACAGCCGCGGCAATCTGGTCATAAAAATCTTGTTTGATGTCGTCAATAATTTGTTTGGCCAGTTCTGACGGTTCGGAATCGGTTTTCAGAACCATAACATTGGGCATGTTCGCCTTTGATCTGTTGGCAGGCAGAACAGGATAAATAAGCTTGTCGCCGAGTTTACCAGCCGCTTCTTTCATGAGGTCACTGAGCATGCAGCTTCCTGAACAGAGGTCTTCCAGTTTGCGTGCGGCAGTAATGAATCCGTGGACAGGTCCGAATCCTATTTTAATGAGATAGGGCATTATTCATCACCCCCGCTGAAGCTGACTGATTTCGGGAAGTGTTTTTTTAAAACTCGATTACCTGCCTCTTCATCGATATTTTTCAGGACCATGCGTTTGTTAAATATCAGGGCAGCAGGGTAGAACGTGTCGTTGATTTTCAATGGTCGCAGGTGGATATGCGAGGTCATTCGCTCTGTTGAGATCGGTTTATCCTTGTCGTCTGTGAACTTGGTTGGTGCTTTTATGTCCTTAAACGGCAATCCCCAGAAGGCTTTTTGATCTCCCTTAAGGTCCTCGCGAATTAATTTCCAGCGTTGCGCAAACCAGTTAAGAGGTGCGTTGCTGTCATTTAGTCTAATATCATCGCTATATCTAAGTTCGAAGGGGATGGCTGGATTTTCACCGAGACCAAGTTCAGTACTGATAACTTTCCAAAGCTCAGCTAGAGGTAGTTTTTCCAGCTCTTGAAAACCCTGAAGTACGGTTTCTGCATTCTGCTGTTCTTTTATTCCAAGAAATTTCATGCACCCTCCTGCTCTGGTAGAGCGGGAGCCTATGGAACCAAAGGTTATCCAGAGAATGGAGTAAGCAACGAGTTTTTTCAAATCTTCCTTTTGCTCTGGCCGACAGCTTAGTTCTATGGTGAACTTACTTCCTTTAGAGAGACATTTTTGCCCCACACGGTTGCTTTCATTTTTGCTTTTAGTTTTTGCGGTTGATGGAGCAGCAAAAAACCAGAGATATCCCACGCAAGCCCGATATTGCGGATCCGTCCACCAATCTTCGGTTTCACTGCGGTTGACTATCAGTTTTTTTTTCCTGAATCTGACAGGAGATTGCCCCGTATCCGTTGAACCTAATAATTTAGCAACGTTCTCTTGGCTCATTCCACAGGCCTGCATCCACCAGCGGATTTGTCCACGGATTGAGGTCTCCCGCAGCTCCGCAGCATTGCTGACTGAAGTGTTTGAGCTGACACCGCCTCCGAAGCAGGGAGTGATGAATTCAGCTGATAATTCAACTTTGATTCTCGGCATGTTTATCCTTTAGTTGATAAAATGGTCATGTTTATCTAATTAAATATAGGACAAAAGTTTTATAGTTTGTTATCCCTCCGAGATTGCATACAATATCCGGTTGCGTTATACAAGGATGGTTTTAAAATAATATAAGTATTTGGAGGGGAAATTATGGCAAAGAAAACAAAGTTTTGGAAGTATTTGATTAATGAAAGTGAATTAGTAGGAATTTTATTGATTGTTTTTGTTCCAGTGTCCTTTTTACTTTCCAACTGGGATAGTTTCGAATTTAATAAAAATTTTCTAACTCAGACATGGAACATTTTTGAACCTATAGTAGGGTCTATTACTTTAGGCGTAGCTATTGTTTTGTATGTGGCAAATTTGAGAGAAGCGTGGGAGGAAGACTTACCAAAGTTGCTTACTGCGGAGTTTCGCTGTAACGATGATGGAAGCCTGATCATGAGGGCAGACAATGTTCCATTTGCTGAAGAGAGCGATATCCGAGCTTGGGGGCAGCAGCTTGGAGCTCAGATGAGTGGAGCCAACAGAGGATTAAAATATTTTAGAATTGAAACAAGTGAACGGATTAGTGAGTCCGGTGACTATAAGGAATACAAAATAGTATTTTTCCTGCGAGAAATTCCCGAAGAGGTCCGTGCGCATTATGATAATGGAGAGTTCGTCAATATCCGTGATAAGGATGGTAAGCTTGACCTTTTTATTGAGGAAAGGTGTTAATGCTAACAATGTTCGAGTGATTTCTATTTTGAATAGTGCTTTTTGTAATTGACTAAAATTCTTGATAAAATTGTTGTTTCTGATTATATTTATAAAAAAGGCTGGCGCAAGTTAGTTAATTCAATGGGTTGGAGCCCATTTTAGGCCGTTTTTGAGGTGTAAAAAAGTCGAAAAAGAGTCCAAAATAAATCGCCAGCGTATTTGCCCTTCTTAGACCGCATGGTTAAAGGGCTCCCAGAGGGTGCTGTATAAATGGGCTCCGCCAATTGAGGCATTAAGACCTGAGTAACATCCGCACTGGAGCGGTTCGCTATTGTATAAATGGGCTCCGCCAATTGCGGCATTAAGACGTGCTACTTGTATAAACTGGTACAGACGTAAAACGACCAGTATAAATGGGCTCCGCCAATTGAGGCATTAAGACTTTCATTGTTACCTTTTGAGCAAATGAGCGAGTTGGTATAAATGGGCTCCGCCAATTGAGGCATTAAGACTCTTGTGCCTTATCCATCCTTATCCATTCAAGAGCATTTTTGTATAAATGGGCTCCGCCAATTGAGGCATTTGAAACAAGCTTTGCTTAATTGCGAAGCTTGTTTTTTTTATTTTGTAAGGCTCTGCATCTATTGCGAAATGGTGTTAGAGGTCGTATAGTTTGCGTCTTCTGATAATTTTTATTTGTATAAGGAAATTTAGCATGCATATTCCGGTTCGCCAGTTTCGTTTTTCCTTTGTTTTAACCCGCTCGGTACAATGCTCTGTTTATCATGGCAGTGCAGTCCGCGGATTGATTCTGGCAGCCGTCTTTGGCGATTATGCTACGCCTAAAAGTAATGCACATAATTTACCTGTGGGCATGGTTCCTGTTGTTTGCGAGTTCGGAAGAATGAAGATGGCGGCAGGGGAGGTTTATACCTTTGGCATTAATTGCGTCGGGGATAGTGCTGATGAATTAGCAGAAAATATGGTTGAGTTGGCAGAAAGATTTACAGAAATAGGGCAACGCAGTCTTGATTCTTGGGAAGAAAATCCTCCTGTTTTTGGTGGTAATTTTCATGATCTGAAAATGACAGAATTGCCTGTTGCCTCTGCTTATAATGAGGATGGAGATTTGCAGTGCGGGATACATGAGGGGGAGGTTACAGTTCAATTTGTGTCTCCGCTGAAAATGCGTAGCCCTGATGAATTTAGTGAGCGATTTCCCCTGCAAGGAAATCGCTGTTTTGTTGTGAAGCATTTTTTCAAACAGCTTTGGAGTCATGTTAACAAAGTTTCTCCACTCAAACCATTATCAGAGATGGCAGATTTAGATGGTGTGGAGATATTGGATAAACAATTTGTGCAGATTGAGACTCCTTTGCGGGGTAATCACAGTGTTCCGGTAAATAAGCATAAGCGTAAAACAATTGAAGGCGTGCAAGGGCATGTTGCTTTCGCCAATGTACCTGAAGAATGGCGTGTTTTGCTGTGGTACGGGCAATATGTTCATGTGGGCGGCAATAAGGCTTATGGATGTGGGCGTTATGTGTTGCGAGGGGCTGAGGACCATACCTTTGCATGCCGTGGAGTTTTATAAATAGGATTTTCCGTCTGCTAGGAGGGGAGGATCATGGGGAAAAAAAATGAATTTTATAAATATTTCAAAAAAGAAAGTAGGTTGGTTGGTGTGCTGTTGCTTTTTTTTATTCCATTTTCTCTTTTGCTGTCTGACTGGGAAAATTTTGATTTGAGCAAGGAATTTCTGACTAAAAATTGGAATATATTTGAACCTATAGTGGGAATATTGACCTTGATTGTAGCTTTGGCCTTGTTTGTGGTTAATAAGCGTAAATCGTGGGAAGACAGCTTGCCAAAGGTTCTGACTGCCGAATTTGTGTATGCAAAGGATGGTAGTTTGCTTATGAAAGCTGAACGTTTTCCTGTTGCCAGTGAAGGTGATCTACGGGCGTGGGGACAGCAGCTTGGAGCACAGATTTTGTTTGGTGAGCGTTCGTTTCAATATTTTAAGCTCCGCACAAGCAGTAGTGTTAATGATGACGGACTTTCGAAGGATTACGTAGTCATTTTCTATTTGGAGGATATTCCAAGATTGCTCAAACCCGTGCATGAAGTAAATGAATGGGTATTGCTGAAGGAAGATGGAAATGGAAAGGTTTGCAGGACACGTCTTTCTTTCAATTCTTCATCTGATGAAGGGAAGCCGTTTGAGCGTTTTATAGAGGAGAGGCCGAAAGGGGAAGTCTTTAAAAATCAAAAAATATTTGTAAAAGAGGGAAATTTGATTTCCTGATCATTTGTGAAGATTTGTTCTATTTGCATGGATTTGAACTCTAAAAAAGTAAATCAAATTATTTAACATTTACTAAAAGATAGGATTGAACCACAGCCACAAAAAGGATATATCAAAAATAACAACACCCCATCTGATCACATAAAAACATCAGGAATTAAGATGGATAACTACGATAAAGATATTGAAATTATTCGTATGGAACTAAATACGATTGATGAATCCATTAAATCGAAACGTGGTACTTTAAAAATAATTATTAATACTTTTATTATAATGAACTCTGGGCTATTTTTCCTCCTTTTTAAGTACATCGGAAAAACCAGTTCATCCCACACATTAATTCTATCAATTTTTTCTTATTTAAACTTTGTTGCAATCTGGGCCCTAATATCATTAGCTTCTCGCAAACTAGCTGAACTATATTCTTTAATGTATTATCAGAATAGAATTAGACGAAAAATAATTAAAGCGATAAATAATACTAACTGGGCTAATACAAAAGAACTCGCCCTAGACTATCTACAAAATAACAAACCCGTAATCCCAAAAACATTAATTTATTTTGTTCCGTATATTTTAGCGCTCTACAACTTCTCGTTACTGATGAGTTTTAACATATTATTATACTATAAAAATGAAGATTATTGTATCTGGGGCTTGTTAGCAATAATGATGGGTATCATCGTATTTTACCCCAATGTTTGCACTAGATTTTGGATAAGAACTGTCCCAATTTGGGGAAGTATTAAATTTAGTGAGGTAGATAAAAAAATAAGATCACTACATAAAAATCGCAAAAAAAGAAAAAAGAAAACACAAGCAAAAGTTTTTAAAACAATACTTATATCATTTTTTGTAATATATGTAACACTGTGGTTGTATAAATTAATAAATAAAGATAATTTTATAAATTACACATTAAACTCTCACCTTATACAATCAGTAATGGTCTCTATCTTTGTGATTTTTGTAATTATTAGGCTAGATTATGAAATCTTAATTAACACTAACAACTCACCGCTTAAGCCACTATACAGTAAAACTGAGTCCCTTTTAAAAAAAATATACCTTAAATATTTTCAACATGTTTTATATCAAAAAGAAAATACTATATTTGCCATATACTATACATCTGTCTTTATTGCTGTAAGCATCTAGAATCGTTATATCTAAAAGGATCTACTCTTTTTACTCCAAAATCTGCCGCATGTTTTAAGTTACTGACCAATTCACAGCCGTATACATAAAAAAGCATTGGGATTTGGCAGGTTACACACAGTGTCTATTCGAATCATTATATTGTGATATGATTACAGGTAGTTATTGGGTTGAACTATAAAGCGGATACTAAAAATACTTGAGTGATTTCTATTTTGAATAGTGCCTTTTGTAATCGGCTAAAATTCTTGATAAAATTGTTGTTTTTGATTATATTTATAAAAATCGCTAGCTCAAGTTAACGAATTCAATGGGTTGGAGTCCATTTTAGGCCGTTTTTGAGGTGTAAAAAAGTCGAAAAAGAGTCCAAAATAAATCGCCAGCGTATTTGCCCTTCTTAGACCGCATGGTTAAAGGGCTCCCAGAGGGTGCTGTATAAATGGGCTCCGCCAATTGAGGCATTAAGACAAGCTCTCCCGAAAGCAAATACGCAAACAGATAAAAGTATAAATGGGCTCCGCCAATTGAGGCATTAAGACCTGTCGTCTGGATTCTCCGTCGGTGGTTTCACTTCTGGTATAAATGGGCTCCGCCAATTGAGGCATTAAGACACATATCAGCCTCTGTCAGCTTAACTAAAGCAGCGTATAAATGGGCTCCGCCAATTGAGGCATTAAGACCAAACATCCGAGAGATGCGTGTCGAATGGCTCTTGTAAGTATAAATGGGCTCCGCCAATTGAGGCATTAAGACCAAACATCCGAGAGATGCGTGTCGAATGGCTCTTGTAAGTATAAATGGGCTCCGCCAATTGAGATGGGCAATGCAATAAAAAAAGCTGTGATAGTTATCACAGCTTTTTTTATTGCAATATTTTTGTTTCAGTATCTGTTTTGACTTATCTTTTTTTGGCCATTGCAGCTCTGAACGATTGCTCTAAAATTATACGAGGTAATGGCTTGCGGAGTTGTTTTTTGAGGCTTGTTGCTAGCGGTTTTTTCAAGGATTGAAATATAATACCTTCTTTACTTAAAATATCCCACAGAATGTAGTGCTTAGAGTTTTTTTTAACTTCATAATTAAGGAGTTTTTTTGGTTTTTCTCTTAGATGCATTTGCACCTCATATTTTGTCTTTTCGTGTCGGCGTTGTAACTCGGAATTGAATTCCAGCCTAGGAAATAACATTAATCGAGCAGGATTTGATTGTTTTCCTTTTGCTTCAGGAGTAGCTGCCTGACTCCCAACTTGTTGGCCATACTGACGAATGTCAGCTTCTCCCGTAAGAGGCACATTTTCAATTCTCATTACTATCTCTTCGCCTAAAAAAAATGTGATGTTCATATATTTTTTAAATGATTGGTGCCAGTCTTTTACTGTTGTAAAAAGTGTAAATACAAGAGCAGCAAAGGAGATAAAAGCAGATGAAATAAATGATGCGCTGAACATATCCTTTTCTATCTGCTTATTTATTTTGAACATATATGCTAGCAGTGCTGCGAGTGCTAGTACTGTGAAAAATATAGGAATGCGGTATCGTTTTGTTGTGAATCTTAAATATTTTAAAGAACTGATACTGAAACCAACTATTAAATTCTTTGCGTGGTTCCAGAAATGATAAAAAAAACAATTAGAACATTTGCATTTTTCTTTATCTTCATAATTGCTAATATCGTTCATTATTTTGTCCTTTGAAAATGTACATTATTAATCAATGTATATGTACTTTAGGGGAAGAAAAAATATTGTTAACTGTCTATCTAGGATCATGATTAAAAATCTGCACAATTCCGGTTACCGGAGAGTCATACGAAAGTGACTTAGCCAAACCATGCATGTGATGTGCTATAGATAGATACATCCAGACCGGAGCACGTCCGGTTAGTACTATGTTATTTCCTTTTCCTGCCTGTTTTTCAGCTTGCTTGCAATAATCGTTTATTGCATCAAGCTTGGCTGTTTCTTCAAATATATTTCCAAGATGATCCTGCCACACTTTTCTGGACAGTGAGTTAAGCCACAAAAATATTTTCCTGACAGTTGGTTTCAAATTCAGCAGGTGACTTCCAGCCATTG